>JACCSI010000330.1 GCA_013813075.1 Acidobacteriota bacterium
GTCCAAGGCACTGCGGCACCTGTTCTTTGCGGAGCGCGAGGCCGCAAAGGTTCCGGACATCCCGAAGGGCACACCGACGCGCGAGATTCATCGTGCCGCCGTAATCGGCGCCGGCACCATGGGCGGCGGAATTGCCATGGCGTATGCCAACGCCGGCATTCCTGTCCTGCTCAAGGACGTTGACCAGGCGACGCTCGACCGCGGTTTAGCCACCATACGCAAGAACTACGAGTCCACGGTGTCCAAGGGCCGAATGAGCGCGGATGCCATGGCCACGACCATGGCATCGATCACGCCGACAACCACCTACGACGGTTTCGACCAGGTGGACATCGTCGTGGAGGCGATCTTCGAGAACATGGACCTGAAGAAATCGACGTTCGCGGATCTGGGGAGGGTGACACGTCCAGACACCGTTCTTGCGTCCAATACCTCGACACTCGATATCGACGAGTTCGCGCAATCGAGTGGCCGGGCGGCGCAGGTCATCGGCCACCACTTCTTCAGCCCCGCCAATGTGATGAAGCTGCTCGAGATCGTGCGCGGACGCGAGACCAGCAAGGAAGCGGTCGCGACGTCACTGAAGCTCGCGAAAAAGCTCAATAAGGTGGGCGTCGTGGTCGGCAACTGCTTCGCGTTCGTCGCCAACCGCATGCTGGCGTATTACATGCGCGAAGCGCTGTTGCTGCTCGAAGAAGGCGCCAGCGTCGCGCAGATCGACAAGGCGCTGACCGACTTCGGCTTGCCGGTCGGCCCATTCGGGATGCAGGACATCGCCGGCATCGATGTCGGCTGGCGCATCCGCCAATATCTCAAGTCGGTCGGCAAGACGCGTGCGGAAGGCCCGCAATCCGAGGTGCCCGACCGCCTGTATGAATTGGGCCGCTACGGCCAGAAGACCGGTGCGGGCTGGTACAAATACGAACCCGGCAGCCGCAACCGCATTCCCGATCCCATCGTTGAGGATCTCGCGGCACGTGAGGCAACGCGGCGCGGGGTCCGGCGCCGGACGGTGAGCGACGAGGAAATCGTCGCGCGTATCACCACCGCGCTGGCGAACGAAGGCGCCCAGGTGCTTGAAGACGGCTACGCCATCCGTGCCAGCGACATCGACGTCGTCTACGTGCATGGCTTTGGCTTTCCGCGTCATCGCGGCGGGCCGATGTTTTACGCCGATACCATCGGCCTCCCGACCGTGCTCCGGCGTGTGCGGGAGTACCGTGAGGCGTTCGGCGATTACTGGAAGCCGTCGCCCCTCCTCGAGCGACTCGTGTCCGAAGGGCGTGGTTTCCACGGCGAGCCTGCGTGATCGTCATCCCCGACCTGACCCGGTTGCGTGAGCTGACGGGACAGCACGTCGGCGACAGCAACTGGGTCGTGGTGGACCAGGACCGCATCAATGCCTTTGCGGATGCGACCGGCGACCACCAATGGATTCACGTCGACGCGGACCGCGCCGCCGCCGAGACATCGTTTGGCACCACGATCGCTCACGGCTTTCTCACGCTGTCGCTGGTCAGCGCCCTGATGCGAAACGCACTGTCGATTGGCGGCGTGCGGATGACCATTAATTACGGCCTCAATCGCGTCCGCTTCGTCTCTCCTGTACCAGCGGGCGCCCGCATCCGCGCACGCATCGCCCTCGGCAGCGCTTCAGCCGTGGACGATGCCACGCAGGCGACGTGGAACGTGACAGTGGAGCGAGAAGGGACCGAGCGCCCGTGTCTGGTCGCCGAATGGCTGGTCCGCTACTACCCGGAACAGCAAGGGCGTGGGCGTTGAGCCCGCAACGACGGCCTGGGCCTCAGAGCCGCCTGAGCCAAGGGCATGGGCTTCAGCCGCGGGATGGAGAGCAGCGTACGGCGCCCGGCTTCACGGAAGGCACCGCAATGACTGGTGATACGCAACCGGTTCGCGCAGCCGAGCAACTCGATTGGACAACACTCGAGTCGTGGCTTCGCGCCCGGCTGCCGGCGTGTGGAATCGCCGGCCTGGATCTGGATCAAGCGCTACGTGTCGATCAATTTCCCGGCGGCCACTCGAACCTGACCTACCACGTGCGCTTCGGCAAAACCGAGTTGGTGCTGCGCCGCCCTCCGCTTGGCCCCGTGCCGCCGACGGCGCATGACATGGCGCGAGAGTTCAGATGGCTGTCGGCGGTTCATCCGGTGTTTCCGCTCGCCCCGCGAGCCTATCTACTGTGTGACGACCTGTCGGTGGTCGGCTCAGTGTTCTATGTCATGGAGCGCCGCCATGGCATCGTCGTGCGGCACGAGGAGCCGCCGGTCATCGACAACCGGCCCGACGTGCGTCGACGTGTCGGTCGGGCTGTCGTCGATGCGTTAGTGGAGCTTCACGCGGTGGACATCGAACCAGCGGGGCTCATGCATCTCGGCAAACCTGTCGGGTTTGTCGAGCGGCAGGTGCGCGGATGGAGCGACCGGTGGCAGCGTGCAAAGACGGTCGAGATTCCGGAGATGGAGATGCTGGCGGCGTGGCTCAGCGTCCAGTTGCCGGCCCCTCCGTCTCGTCCGGCGATCGTGCACGGCGACTTCAAGCTCGATAACCTGATGCTTGCCGCCGACAATCCGGCGCGCCTGGTCGCGGTCTTCGATTGGGAAATGAGCGCGCTGGGCGATCCATTGGTGGACCTGGGGATCCTGCTCGCGTACTGGGTGCCGAACGCGCCCCCGGAGCAACGCGACGCCTTGACCACTGTCACGGCCCTGCCCGGCTGGTTCACGCGTGATGAGCTCGTCGAGCGGTACGCCACCCGCAGCGGCGCGGACATGTCAACGCTTCGCTATTTCGAAGTGTTTGCCCTCTTCAAAATCGCGGTCGTCATTCAGCAGATTTTCTTCCGATACGTCAAAGGCCAGACCAACGACCCGCGCTTCGCCAGGTTTGGCGATCGTGTCACCTACCTGGCGCGCCAGGC
>JACCSI010000348.1 GCA_013813075.1 Acidobacteriota bacterium
TCGCGGGACTGGTTGCGCTGTCCGGCTTCGACGGCTTGATCTACTCGATCGGGTTTCTGGTCGGCTGGCCGATCGTGATGTTCCTGATTGCCGAGCCGCTGCGCAATCTTGGCCGCTACACCTTCACGGACGTGGTCGCGCTGCGTCTGCGCCAGACGCCGGTGCGGATTGCCGCCGCCATCGGCTCACTTGCGGTGGTCGCCTTTTATCTGATCGCCCAGATGGTCGGCGCGGGCAATCTCGTGCGCCTGCTGTTCGGGATCGAATACTCCACCGCGGTGGTGATTGTCGGCTTCGTCATGCTCGCCTACGTACTGTTTGGCGGGATGATTGCGACCACCTGGGTACAGATTGTCAAGGCGGCGCTGCTGCTGTCGGGCGCCTTGATGCTCGCGTTGCTGGTGCTGGTCAGATTCAACTTCAACCCGCTGGCCCTGTTCGCCGAGGCCGCCAGGCAGTACGGCGACGGCGTGCTCGCCCCAGGGCGGCTGGTGTCGGACCCGCTGGATGCCTTGTCGCTGGGTCTCTCGTTGATGCTGGGCACCGCCGGCCTGCCACACATTCTGATGCGGTTCTACACGGTGCCCGACGCGAAAACCGCACGTGAATCGGTGACGTATGCGACGGCGTTTATCGGCTTCTTTTACCTTCTGACATTCGTCCTGGGCTTCGGCGCGATGGTCCTCGTCGGCCAGGACGCGATTCGCGCCATCGACCCAGGGGGGAACATGGCCGCCCCGCTGCTGGCCGAAGTCGTTGGCGGGACACCGTTTCTCGGATTCATCGCCGCGGTGGCCTTCGCGACCATTCTCGCGGTGGTGGCCGGGCTCACCTTGTCCGGGGCCGCGGCCCTATCGCACGATCTGTGGGTGCACGTGGTGCGTCACGGCGCCGCTGACGAGCGCGAGCAATTTCGCGTCGCCAAGGCGTCGACCCTCGTCCTGGGCGCAATGGCCATCGTGCTCGGGATTCTGTTCCAGGGGCAAAATGTCGCGTTCATGGTCGGACTGGCGTTCGCCATCGCCGCCAGTGCCAACTTTCCAGCGCTCGTCATGTCGATGTTCTGGCGGCGGTTCAGCACGCGCGGCGCGCAGGCGAGCATGCTGGTCGGCACGGCCGCTTCGTTGCTGCTGATCTATCTATCGCCAACCATCCAGGTCGGGATTCTCGGCCACGCCACGGCGCCGTTTCCGCTGACCAATCCTGGGCTGGTGTCCATTCCGCTCGCCTTCGTGGTCGGCATAGTGGTGTCGCTGCTGACACCCGAACCAGATGCGATCGCGAAATTCGCTGCGCTCGAGCGGCGGCTCCACCTCGGGGAGTAGCTGATCCCGCTCTGTTGTCTGTAAACCGCAGGTGCGCGACCGCTAAGATATACGCATGATCGCCACCAGGGTCACGACCGACAGGCTCGACCCTGCAGCTCTCGTGCAGGCCGTCGAGACGCCCGGGTCGGGTGCCATCGCGACATTCGTCGGACTGGTGCGCGATCACAACCAGGGCCGTCGTGTCCTGCATCTCGTCTACGAGGCCTATGAGCCCCTTGCCGAACGCGCATTGACTCGCATCCTTGACGAAGCGCGCGACCGCTGGCCCACCGCAGTACTGGCCGTGCACCATCGCACCGGCAAGCTCGAGGTCGGTCAAGTCAGCGTGGCGATTGCCGCCGCCTCTCCGCACCGCAGTGAGGCGTTTGCCGCATGTCGCTACGCGATTGAGCGCGTCAAGCAAATCGTCCCGATCTGGAAACACGAATACTTCGAAGGCGGCGATGTCTGGATTGAAGGTGCTACGGCCGATCCTGACGACACTTCGGCGCGCGACAGCGCGATGAGAATTGCATGCGCGTAACGGTCCGTCTGTTCGCGCGCTTGCGAGAACTGGTGGGCGCCGGTGAACTGTCGCGCAACGTCGCGGCGGGCGCCGTCGTCGCGGTCGTGTGGGACGATTTGGCGCGAGAGTACCCGGCCATCTCTCCGTATGCCGGCTCGATGTCGTGCGCGGTCAACGCCGAGTACGCACGCATGACGACGGTCGTCGATGAAGACGATGAAGTCGCGTTCCTACCGCCGGTCTCTGGAGGATGATTCAACCGCAGCTGCGTAATTAGTAGAATAGAGCCGCAATGCTCGACAAGCTGGCGTCGGTCGAATCACGGTACGAGGAGCTGATGGGGTCGCTCGGCACTTCCACCGTACAGAACGACCCGACCGAATACCGCAAGCAAGCTAAGGCGCTCTCCGAGATCGAGCCGCTGGTCGAGAAATACCGCGAATACAAAATTGTCGCGGCCGAGATCACGCAGGCGGAGGAACTCGCCAAAGGGGCTGACGCCGAAATGCAAGCCCTCGCCGAAGACGAACTCGAAGGACTCGAGGTCCGCCGAGAGCAGCTGCAGGGCGAGCTCAAGATCCTGCTGTTACCCACCGACCCCAACGACGACAAGAACGTCATCATCGAGATTCGTGGCGGTACCGGTGGCGAGGAGGCGGCTCTATTTGCCGCCGACCTCTATCGCATGTATTCGCGCTTCGCCGAACGACGGGGCTGGAAGCAGGAAGTGATGTCGCTGAGCGAAGCGGCGCAGGGCGGGATCAAGGAAATCATCGTCAACATCGAAGGCAAGGGCGTCTACAGCAAGATGAAATACGAGAGCGGGGTGCACCGTGTGCAGCGCGTCCCCGCCACGGAAGCCAGCGGCCGCATTCACACCTCGGCCGCTACGGTTGCGGTGCTGCCCGAAGCCGACGAAGTGGACGTCCACATCGAAGCCAAAGACCTGCGCATCGACACGTTCTGTTCGAGCGGCCCGGGCGGTCAAAGCGTCAACACCACCTACTCCGCCGTGCGCATCACGCACATTCCCACCGGCGTGGTGGTGTCGCAGCAAGACGAGAAGTCGCAAGTAAAGAATCGGGCAAAGGCACTCAAGGTGCTCCGCTCACGTCTGTTCGAGATGGAGATGCGCAAGCAGCAGGAGGCCATTGCCAAAGACCGCAAGAGTCAGGTGGGCAGCGGCGAGCGGTCGGAAAAGGTCCGCACCTACAACTTCCCCCAAAGCCGCATCACCGATCACCGCATTAACTTCACGACCCACCAGCTGCACGGGGTGCTCGATGGCAGTCTCGATGAATTGATCGACGCGCTCACGACGTTTTACACGGCGCAGCTGCTGAAAGAGGCCACCGACGTCGAGTCGCATTGAGCCCTTGGCGTTGACTTTTCACGAAGCCGCACTTGCCGCCCGTGAAGCGCTCCGCGACGTGGGCATTTCACGCAATACGGCCACACTGGACGCGGACCTGCTGGCGCGCCATGCCGCAGGCTGGGACCTGGCGACCTGGATCGCACGGCGCTCGGAGACCGCGGATGCCGCGTTCACCGAGCGTTACACCGCGCTGATCGCGCGGCGTCTGACCCGAGAGCCGGTGGCGTATATCCGCGGCGTGCAGGAATTCTGGGGTCGGGACTTCGAAGTCGGAGTGGGGGTGCTGATCCCACGTCCCGAGACCGAATTGCTGGTCGAGACGGCGAACGCATACCTGCAGACCCGGCCGCAGTCGCTGGTCGTCGACGTCGGCACCGGCAGCGGCTGCATCGCGATTACGCTCGCGCTCGAACACCCGTCTGCGACGGTGTACGCGGTAGATATCTCCGACGAGGCGGTCGCGATTGCTCGCCGTAATGCTGCGCGCCTTGGCGCGCATGGCGTCAGCTTCATTACCGGGAGCTATCTCGCCGGTGCACCTGCCGCAATCGACCTCATCGTCTCCAACCCTCCGTACGTCGCCGCGACCGACCGCCCCGCCATTGCACCGGAAGTCAAGGACTACGAGCCGGCCGTCGCGCTCTTCGGCGGAGACGACGGAATGCGCGACATCAAGGCACTGCTCTCCGCGGCGGTCACGGCGTTGACGCCCGCAGGGACCTTGATGCTGGAGATGGGTGACGGGCAGGTCGAGCGGGTCGAGGACGAGGTTTTGTCGATGGGCGCGTGGGTGATCGAAGACATCCGGGCAGACCTGCAGGGCATTCCGCGCGTTGCGATCCTTCGTCGTCAGCACGACGCGAGTCTGTAATCCGCACTGCGTGCGACGTCGCTGTGTTCTAACGGCGCGGGATCAACAGCTGCTGGCCGGGCATGATCTGATCTGGATCGTTCATGCGGTCGCGGTTCGCGTCGAAAACATCCGTTTCACGCGACGCGCTTCCGAGGTGACGTTTCGCGATGCTCGCCAGCGTCTCGCCATCCTGAACGGTGTGGTAGCCGCGGATATCGTGACGCTCGACCGTCAGGGCCAACACGATGTCGCTTTCCCACCCGTCAATCTGTTTGACGGCATCCAGAAAGAAATCGCAATCGAGCAGATAACGCGCGCGGCCGCTGATGAGGGTCTTGCCACCCTCGGTCCTGATCGCTAGGTCCTGGATGCCCAAGGCCACAGCGGCGTCGAGAAGCGCATCGGCGCCAATGCGTTGTCTGGCGCGAAGCTGGGGACTACGACCGTCGGCTTGAGCTGTCGGCGATGACCGTGCGACCCGGCGGGCTATACTCGCGTCCATGTCGTGCTTGTTTTGCAAGATCGTCGCCGGAGAAATTCCGGCAAAACGCGTGCACGAGGATGAACAGCTGTGTGCCTTTGAGGACATCGATCCCCAGGCCCCGTTGCACGTGCTGATCATTCCGAAGCGCCATATCTCGACGCTCAACGATTTGTATCAATCAGACGACGCGTTAGTAGGTCAACTGGTGCGCCGCGCGGCGTTGATCGCAAAGGAGCGGGGATACGACGGTGCAGGCTACCGGACGGTGCTGAACTGCAACAGCGACGGGGGCCAGACGGTGTTTCATATCCACCTGCACCTGCTGGCGGGGCGCCGATTGGGATGGCCGCCCGGATAAAAGGTCGTGGGCTACAGGTCTTGGCCATCCGGAAGTGCCTGCCCATCCGGAAGTGCCACGGGGTCCAACTCGCGTGCCAGCAGGTATCTGCCCCCGCCATTCTGGCGCCGCAGCTCGAAGTCAACCGCGCGATAGCCGCGTCCGAAGTAGGTTTCGAAAAGTTCGCGCGTGTGATGCCTCCACTCGAGCGCGAGCTCCGGCGCTTGCTGCTGCATCTCCGTAAAGCCCATGGGCACCTCGACCCAGAGGCGCCGCGTGTCGAGAGAAAGATCGCCAGGCCCCGTACGCCGCCATTCTCCGGCTTCGAAAGTCTGGTTGGCGCACGGCGCCTCGGCCGCGCCGCTGTCGCGCACACTCCACCCGTCTAGACGCTCGAGGCGACGCAGCACGTGCGGCGTCCGCAACAGCCACTGCACGACAAACCGGTCCGTCGGCGTGCCGCGATGCAATGCGCTGGTCGACTCTCCATAGAGGTTGCGCACGTAGTCGTGGCAGACCACGCCAAGCCTGCGGAAGTTGAGGTGGGCATTCAGCGCCTGCAGCGGATCGAACGTCCACTCCATCAGGTCGAATCCAGCGACGACGGCGCGGTCGCGCTGCGCCAGTTTGAGCGCTCGGCCCAGACCGGAGCGCCGATGCTCGGGAAGCACGCCCATCATGTGCGACCATTGGGTCGGGCGCCCGTCTTTCAAGCCGACAATCGAGAACGCAAAACCAACCAGCTGCTGAGCGTCATTAAAGGCCCCGACCAGGATGCCGCCGCGCTTGACCGTGATGATGAAGACCGGCACCGTGACGATATCGCCGGCGTCGGTGTAGCCCCAAATTTCCTGCTCGAGCCTGACTACGGCGCGGTAATCGTCGAGTCCGTGAAGGTCGCGAATGTCAAGGTCCATGGCGTTACAGGATCCGGACGAGGTCATGCAGCGACGTAATCACGCTCACGCCCGGTGGCAGGGACGCCGGCACCTGGCCGGACCGCCGCAGCAGGATGCCGCGCATGCCGGCTGACACCGCGCCTTCGATATCGGCCTTGAGGCTGTCGCCGACCATGATGGCGTGGCGGGCCGGAACCCCGGCGTGTGCGAGTGCCGTCTCGAAAATGCTGCGATGGGGCTTCATGTAGCCGTGTTCGGCCGACGACAGCGTCGTGCTGATCAAACGGTCGAGACTGAAGTGGGCGGTGAATGCGGCGAGGCTGCGATGTGAGTTCGAGATCGCCCCCAACAGATACCCCGCCTCAGCCAGTTGTCTCAGCACCGGCTCCACATCATCGTAGATCTCGAAATGATGGTTGCCCGCCCACTGCTCGTAGATACGCTCGGCCACCCGAATGACATGTGCGCCGCGGCCCCCCATGTGCGCGATGATGGTGGCGGTGTAGTGGACGAACAGGTTGGCGTTATACACCGGCTCCTCGACGTCGTCGAGAATAAACGAGGCCGCCGCCACAGCCGCGTCGAACAACGCCGGATCGATTGCGATCGATTCCTGCGCGCAGAAACGCGCGTAGCCCTCCCCTTGAAAGGTGGGGCCGGGATAGATCAGCGTGAAATCGACGTCAAAGAAAATCGCGCGCGCCGTCACGCCACCGCTTCGGCCGGCTTTCGATACGGGCCCGCAACGACAATCGCTGCCCGGGCAGGATCCAGGAGGCGATACGCCACCCGATTGGCGTCGTCCAACGTCACCGTGTCGATCAGCGCAGGCAAGCGCTCATCGTAGTCGATGCCGAGCGCGTGGAACTCCGCGCTCAAGAGAAATCCGGCGATGCCGGCGTCGGTTTCCAGCTGCCGGGGAATCGACCCGACCAGGTATCGCTTCGATTCGTCGATCTCCTTGCTGGTGAAGCCCTGGTCGCGGACGAGCATCAGCTCATGATCGATCGATGCCACCGCACGGTTGACGTCAGGACCGGCAACCCCGGCGCGGATCATCAGCGGACCTTCCGCCACACTCGCATCCAGATTGCTGTAAACGTAATACGCCATGCCCTGCCGCTCGCGAATGCTGTCGCCCAGGCGGCCGCCAAGCGCGTATTGGCCGAGCGCATTGTTCATGACCCACCCGGCGTAGTAGTCCGGGTCAGCGCGGCGGACACCGATCACTGCGTAGGCGATGTCGGCCTGTGCCTTGTTCATCATCGGCACAATGGCGGCGACGCGCGTCGTCGGCTGCGCCACGGGCTGCATTGACGGCTCGGTGAAGCGCGTGACGTTCCACGACTCGAAGGCCCGCGCCGATGCCCGCACGACCAGCTCGGCGTCGACATCCCCCACCACCACCACCGTGGTGCCCTCGGGCGTGAACCAGGTGCGATGGAATTCCACCAGATGCTCGCGTGAGATGGCGTCGACGGTCTGCGCGGTGCCACGCGGCCGGCGGCCATAACGATGGGCGGGATACAGCCGGCCCATCAACATGTCCACCGCGACCGCGCCGGGGTCGTCTTCGTCCTGGAGGATGGCGGTCAACAGCTCCGCCCGGCGGGTCTCTACTTCGTGCGCGCCGATGAGCGGACGCCGGACAAC
>JACCSI010000349.1 GCA_013813075.1 Acidobacteriota bacterium
CTTCTGGGCTGGTGGCTGCCGGCGCTCGCCGCCGCCGGTTTGGCGATGGCCGCCAGGGATCAACGGCATCACCCACTTGGCATCTTCGCGGCGGCCATTGCGTTGCAGGCAGGCGCGCTGTGGTTCATCGCGACGCGGCGCGGCGCAGACACGCCGTACATGGCAATCAAAATGACCTACCTGGCCATCTACCCGATGATTGCCGCCGCCGTCCTCTGCGTCTCTCGATTCGCGGGTCGGCGAAGCATTGCATGGCTCGTGCTTGCGCTGATCGCAGTCGCGACGGCTCGAGGCACCCCGTCCGACTCCCTAGAGTCGAGGATCGTATCGCGTGACTTGTGGCATGCCGGTCGCTGGGCGCGAGCACGTTTCGCACCGCGGTGCGTCGATTACCTGGTGGCCAATGCCGGCACGGCCTATTGGCTGCACCTGGCGGTGCTTGGCAATCCCCGTGCGTCCGAGCGGTCGACCAATAACGACACCTTCGACACCCAACGCGCGTTTGAGCGCTGGCTGACCGACGGCGGCCCGCCGTATGCGATTGCCAATCTTGACGTCATACCGGTGGAAATCCGTGCCAGAACGCGCGTTCTCCACCTCGAGGGCACCGCCGCGATACTCGAGCGGGTTACCGCCACACCGGTTGCGGCTGGTGAAACTTGCGCCGTGTCTCGTCCGACAGTAGCGCCTTGACGTGTCCTGGATCGACGTCTGCGGCAAGCCGAGCACCATCGCCGGCCGGGTCGGCCGTTGGCGGCGGCAAGGCCACGCGGTCGGCCGCCGCGGTAATGGCAGCGAACGCGTTGGGCGCCACGGCCGCAGCGATTTGTGCGGCTCGCGCCTGCCAGCCGGGACTCACGGCGGCGACCCGTCTCCGCGCCGCCTCGAGAATCTGAGACGCCGCGCGGCGCGTCTGCATCGAGGTCAAGGGCGTCGCACTCATCGCCGTGAACCAGCGCAGCTCGCGCTGATGTTGCCCCCGCACGCGAACGTTCACATACGAACCGGTCCGCATCAGTCCAGGTGTGGCGGTCGTGACCGAGACACCGGACTTGCCGAGCTCGGCGCGCAGCGTTTCTGATAATCCGGTCAAGGCAAACTTTCCGGCAGCGTAGGCCGCAAGGTGCGGCATGCCAACGCGGCCACCGATCGACGAGATATTGATGATTCGGCCGTGGCCGTCGCGACGCAAGTGCGGTAAACAGAGGCGAATCAATTCCAGTGGAGCCCAGAAATGGGTCGCCAGCGAATCCTCGTAGTCCTCGCGGCGTGCGTGTTCGAACGGACCAACCTCGATGACACCCGCGTTGTTGATCAACACATCAACACCGTGGCCGGCGGCCACGACACGATCGACGATATGAGACCGTTGGTCAGCGTTGCGCAGGTCCGCCGTAATGGTGTCCACCGTCGCGCCGCTCGCGCGCAGTTCTGCTGCCGCTTCGTCTAACGCTGGGGCAGTTCGCGCGACGAGCCAGAGCCGTGCGCCCTCGGCGGCCAACTGACGTGCGAATTCAAGGCCGAGACCACGCGATCCTCCGGTGATGATCACCGTGCGCCCGTTGAACGAGTAGCAGGCCGGTCGCGACCAGGCCCGACGTGTCAACGCGACGCCGATAGCCAAGGACGACAGCCCGAGGGCCAGGCGTGTGGTGTCGGACATGCTGCGGCGCCGTTGAGGTGCGCGTGAATCGCGGTGCTGAGGGGAGTGCATAACGTGCGAAATGCAATCAGCGATCCACAGCACACTGGCCACGTCGTGTTTGCCTATTCCCGGACAAACGTGTAAGGCCCTTCGCTCTTCGCGGCGTGCGCCTCGACGAGGGTCAGGAAGGCGGTGCTGGCGTGTGAGCGCGTGCCACCCCTGCGGTAGACCAGCCGGACCGGCCGCTCGAATGACAGCTCGGCAACATGCACCCGAACCAACTCACGTCGCCGCAGTTCACTCTCCACGGCGACCGCCGGCAGCAGTGCGACACCGTTGCCGGCAGCAACGAACTTCTTGATCGCGTCAATCGTCGGCATCTCGACGGGCATCTGCAGCGTCACCCGCCGCTTACGGAACGTCTCGACCACTCGCACACGGTAGGGCGAGGCGACGTGGTGCGCCACGAACAATTCCCTGCCGAGGTCCTTGATCGTCACCTCGCGTTGCTTCGTAAAGCGATGGCGCCGCGGCACGACGAACGCCAGCTCGTCGCGGTACACAATCACCGACTGCAGGTCGGCGTCCAGAGGCTGATACGTCACCACGCCGAGATCGGCACCGTAGTCACGCACGTCGCCGGGGATGCGGCTCGCGCGGGCACGCCGGACCGACACCCGCACGGCGGGATGGAGCCGGCGGTACTCATGCAGCAGCGGCAGGAGATACAAGCACGTCAACTCATTGGTCGCGATCACCAGGTGGCCGCTGCGCAGATGCTGCACGTCAGCCACCGCCGCCAGCGCCTGCTCTCTGAAGTTGAGCAGGCGCTCCGCATGATCGAGCAGCACCCGACCCGCATCCGTCAACACACCGCGTCGGCTTGAACGATCGAACAGCGGCTGTCCAAGCTCGTTCTCAAGACGGCGAATGATCTGGCTGATGGCCGGCTGCGTCCTGTACAACACCGTCGCGGCCTTCGAAAAGCCGCCTTCGCGGACGACCGCAAGGAAGGCTTCGAGATGAAATAAATCCATTTGTATAAATTAAACTAATTATTGAAGAACGATTATCAATTTGCATTATGAAAGCCCAAGGCGGAGACTGCCGCGGTGGCAGCTCCCACGTGGATCACGATCTTCGATACGTCGCTGCGCGACGGTGAGCAGGCGCCCGGGTTCAGCATGCGGGCCGCCGAGAAGCTGCGGATGGCCCGGCAGCTCGATGGCCTCGGCGTCGACATCATCGAGGCTGGCTTCCCGATAGCGTCCGACGGCGACTATGCAGCCGTTCGCGCCGTTGCGGCGGACGTGAGACGTCCCGTGATTGCGGCCCTCGCGCGTGCGGCCAGCGGAGATGTCGAACGAGCCGCCGAGGCCCTGGACTGCGCGCCACGGCCGCGGATTCACGTGTTCCTGGCGACGTCCGACCTGCATCTTCGCGACAAACTGCGGATCTCGCACGCTCAGTGTCTGGACCAGGCCGCAGACGCGGTGCAGCTGGCGCGGCGTTATGTCGACGACGTCGAGTTCTCCGCGGAAGATGCCACCAGAAGCGACCAGCCATTCCTGTGCGCCGTGGCCTCGGCTGTGGTCGCTGCCGGCGCATCAACCGTCAACCTGCCGGACACTGTCGGCTATGCCTTGCCGCCGGAGATCACCGACATGTTTGCGGCGATTCGCGAGCGGGTTGGCCCGGGCGTCACGTTGTCGGCACACTGCCATGATGACCTCGGCATGGCTGTCGCCAACTCGCTGGCCGCGGTGCAGGCCGGCGCCCGACAGGTCGAGTGCACCGTCAACGGTATCGGCGAGCGTGCCGGTAACGCCTCGCTCGAGGAAATCGTCATGGCGCTGCACGTGCGACAGGACCGACTGCCCTTCCAGACGCGTATTCGGACATCCCAACTCTGTGCCACCAGCCGTGTGCTGAGTGACATCGTTTCTGTCCCTGTCCCGCCGAATAAGGCCATTGTCGGGGCCAACGCATTCGCGCACGAGGCGGGGATCCATCAGGATGGGGTCCTGAAGAATCCGCTGACGTACGAGATCATGCGGCCGGAAACGGTCGGCGTCGCCGGTTCGCGTCTCGTGCTGGGCAAACATTCCGGCGCTCGCGGCGTCGATGCGCGATGTCGCGCCCTGGGGTTTCACTTGCGGCCGGAGGCCCTGGCGCGCGTCTACGCACGCCTCGTGGCGACGGCCGACCAGGTCAAGGCGATCGAGGATGTGCACATCATCGACGCCGTCTCGGCCGATCACACCGCCGTCCAGGAGCTGAGACCGTGCGTTTGAAGATTGTGCTGCTCCCGGGCGATGGCATCGGGCCAGAGGTGATGGTGCAGGCAGCGCGTGTGCTGCAACTGGTCGGTGATGCGTTCGGACATCAGTTGCACAGTGCACAGTTCGCGATTGGCGCGGCGGCACTGCGACGCCATGGCACGGCGTTGCCGACAGAGACACTCAATGCGTGCCTTGGCAGCACCGCCGTCCTGCTCGGCGCGGTCGGCGATCCGGCTTTTGATCATCTGGCAGCGGAGAACCGTCCCGAAAGTGGACTGCTCAAATTGAGGGTTGCCCTCGGTGGCTTTGCAAATCTTCGCCCTGCACGAACAGAGGAGGCCCTGATTGACGCGACGCCTTACCGTCCGGAACGCGTGGCTGGTGCAGACCTGTTGATCGTGCGCGAGTTGCTGGGCGGTCTGTATTACGGACAGCCGCGCGGCGCTAGCCCCGACGCCGCATTCAATACCATGCGCTACACCCGCGAGGAAGTTGCGCGGGTTGCACGGGTGGCGTTCGAGCAGGCCGGCCGTCGCCGTGGCCTCGTGACGTCCGTGGACAAGGCGAACGTGCTCGAAACCTCACAGCTGTGGCGGGCCACGGTCGATGACGTGTCCCGAGCCTATCCCCACGTGCGGCTGGAGCACATGTACGTAGACGCCTGTGCCATGCGGCTCGCGTTCGAGCCGCCCCATTTCGATGTCATACTCACCGAGAACACTTTCGGCGATATTCTCAGCGATCAGGCAGCGGCGCTGGCCGGATCGATCGGGATGCTGCCGTCCGCGTCTGTGGGCGGGCGCGTCGACCTCTATGAGCCGGTCCACGGATCGGCTCCCGACATTGCCGGACTCAACCGCGCCAATCCGTTTGGCGCCATTGCGTCGGTCGCGATGATGCTGCGCCACACGGCGCGGCTCACCCGCGAAGCGGATCTGGTCGAAAACGCCATCCGTCACGTGCTCAGTGCCGGGATGCGTCCCGCCGATCTGGCCGCCCCCGGGACCTTGGTCTCGTCGACTTCGGAGCTTGGTGAAGCGGTAACTCATGCCCTCGGCGAGCTGATCGACCACCAACATGCCTACCATGCGGTCTAGTCAGCTATCGGCAGTCAGTCAGCCGCGCCCTATCAGCGCTCCCGCGCCGGTCAGCAGGGCGCACGCCGCGGGCCGGCGGACCGTGCTCGACCAGCTCTGGGACTCCCATGTCGTCCAAGCGCTGGACGATGGGCAGTCGCTGCTCTACGTTGACTTGCACCTGGTCCACGAGGTCACGTCGCCGCAGGCGTTCGAGGGGCTCCGACTGGCCGGACGGCGGGTTCGGCGGCCCGAGCTGACCGTGGCGACGGTCGACCACAAC
>JACCSI010000352.1 GCA_013813075.1 Acidobacteriota bacterium
GTAATAGAGGTTGTGGCCGAAGTCGTCGTGCTGCTCACGACGCGTCGCATCCTTGCGTCCGCGCTGCCGGTTGCCGGCGAGGAAACCTCGCGCCAGCGGGCTCCAGGGGATAAGGCCAATTCCCCGCGCCCGGCACAACGGAATCATCTCTCTCTCTTCTTCGCGATAGACCAGGTTGTAATGGTTCTGCATCGAGATGAAGGGCGCCCACCCGTGTTGCCGCTGCAGCGCCAGCATCTCGGCAAACTGCCACGCATACATACTCGACGCGCCGATGTAACGCGCCTTGCCGGCCTTGACGACATCGTGGAGCGCCTCCAGAGTCTCTTCGACCGGGGTGGCGGCGTCATAGCGATGGATCTGATAGAGGTCGACATAATCCGTGCCCAGCCGGCGAAGCGACGCGTCGATGGCGTCGAAGATGTGCTTACGAGACAGCCCACGCGCGTTCGGGCCATCTTTGACGGGATAGAACACCTTGGTCGCCATGACGACTTCGTCGCGCACCGCGAAATCCTTAATCGCCCGGCCCAGCACCTCTTCGCTCGCGCCCTTCGAATACATGTCGGCGCTGTCGAAAAAATTGATGCCGCGCTCGAGTGCGCGCTTCACGAACGGGCGACTGTCGGCCTCGTCCAGCACCCAGGGCCGCCACGCCGACGCCCCATACGACATCATGCCGAGGCACAGCCGCGACACTTTCAAACCGCTCTTGCCAAGATTGATGTAGGTCATGGTCGTAACACGCGCGGCTCCACAAAGAGAAAAAATGGTATCGAGAGGGCCGCGAGAGCGGCGGCAGTCGCCCACGCCGCCTGATAGCCCGCCTGCTCGATGATCGGCCCCAGCACGATCGATCCGGTGCCGATGCCGGTGTCGAACATCCCGATAATGCTGCCGAATGCCGCCCCTCGCCTATTCTCGTCGACAAACTGCAACACGTAGGCGAGAAACACCGGATAGGCCGACCCGAATCCTGCCCCAAAGAGGATGGCCGATGCAATCAGGTGCGGTCGAGTGCCACCGAGTGCGAGCACGCCGAAGGCTAGCGCGGTCAGCGCCACGCAGGGCAGGAACACGCGACGGTAGCCGATGCGATCGGCAAATCGACCCACGAACGGCCGCGTGACGAGGATCGTCAGGGAGAACAGTGTGAAATACAACGCGCGAGGCGTGACGCCGTTGGCGTCGGTGTAGAGGGCGATGAAACTGGTCAGGCCGCCATACCCGAACGCGTAAAGGAACAGCGAGAAGGAGACCACCAGCACGCGCCATTCAATCAGGGTCTTGAAGGACACCGCGTGCGCATTCGGCCGACGCGGCGGGTCGGGCGGCAGCCGCCACGCGATCGCCGCCATCAGGACGTTGAGTGCCGCGCTCTCAACGCACATCATTGTCCAGCCGCCGTGACCGTAAACCCACAGTCCAATGCTTGGCGCCACGGCAACCGCCAGCACCGTTGAAAGTCCCCAGTAGCCGATCCCTTCCGCACGCCGCGCCGGCGGCACCAGTGACGTCACATAGGCGCCGGAGGCCGACAGCAACCCCGACCAGAACGCGCCATGGACGACGACCAGCGACAGCATCAGCGGATAGGTCGGCAACACGGCATACAGCAGCGAGAACGCCGTAATCGCCAGGCTGGAAATCACCAGGATGCGGCGTGGTCCGACACGGTCGACCAACGCTCCCGTCAACGGCGCGGTAGCGGCCGAGGAGTAGGTCAGGAAGCCGAGAAACAGGCCCGCCACGGCCGCCGTGCCGCCGAGCGCCAGAATGCGGTACGGTGCGACCGGCAGCAACTGGAACGCCGACAGGAACACCGTGAAGCTGAACCCGCACATCAGCAGGAAGCGCGGGGACAACAGACGTTGAGCCGTTTCCACGGGGACCTGCACATTATCAAGCAGGGAGCGATTGATGACCGCCACTTTCCTGTCCGCGACTCGCGTGATGAACGGGCTGACGGCCCGCGTCGAAAAGCAACTGCTGCTGTGGCTGGCGCACCGCGTGCCCCGCGGCATTCATTCCGATCACCTCACGACGTTGGCCGCCGTGTCGATGGTCGCGGCGGCGGGGGCATACGCCTGGTCGACAGACTGGGCACCCGCCCTCCACATCGTCAACCTCTGCCTGCTCCTCAACTGGGTCGGCGATTCACTTGATGGGACGCTGGCACGCGTTCGCCAACAACAACGGCCTCGCTTCGGTTTTTACGTGGATCATGTGATCGACTGCGCCGGCATCGCGGTGATGGTGCTCGGGATGGCCGCGTCCGGCCTGATGTCGCTCACCATGGCGCTCGCGTTTCTGGTGGCGTATTTCCTGGTCTCGATCGAGGTCTACCTCGCCACCTATTGCCTCGCCACCTTCAAGATGTCGTTCCTTGGATTGGGACCGACCGAGTTACGGCTGTTGGTCGCAGCCGGCAACCTTGTGGCGCTGAGATTTCCGACCGCGATGATCGCTGGACAAACCTGGCCCCTGTTCGACATCGGCGTGATCGTTGCCGTCCCGCTGCTGCTCAGTGCATTTCTGATTGGAGCGGTTCGGAACGGTCGGGCGTTGTTTGTGGCGGAGCCCCGACCCTCAGCACAATCTTTCCCACATGAAGGCTCTCCTCCATCATCCGATGCGCGTCGGCCGCACGTTCCATCGGGAACTCGGCATGAATCACCGGCTTGACGATGCCGGCTTCGAGCAGCGGCCAGACCTTCTCGGACAACTGGCGCGCGATCGCACCTTTCTCCTCAGGCGACCGCGGCCGCAACGTGGACCCGGTAATCGTGAGGCGCCGCCGCATCACTTCCATCAAGTCGAGCTCGACCTTTGACGACTTGAGGAACGCAATTTGAACCAGCCGGCCCTCGACGGCCAGCACCTGGAGATTGCGCGCGACGTAGTCGCCGCCAACGATGTCGAGTACGACATCGACGCCGCGGTCGCTGGTCGCCTCACGGAACCGGGCGACCCAGTCAGTGGTGCGGTAATTCGCCGCCACCGCCGCGCCGAGCGCCTCGCACGCCGCCACCTTCTCGTCGCTGCCGGCGGTCGCAAAGACGCGTGCGCCAAATGCGACCGCGAGTTGAATCGCAGTCGTGCCAATGCCGCTGGTGCCGCCGTGAATGACGATGGTCTCGCCGCGCTGCAGACGGCCGCGCTCGAAGACGTTGGTCCAGACGGTGAAAAACGTCTCCGGAATCGCAGCCGCGTCTACCAGCGACAGCCGCCCCGGCGGTCGGAGGCACTGCGACTGGGGCGCGACGCAGTATTCCGCGTAGCCGCCACCGCTGACCAGCGCGCACACGGCCTCGCCGGTGTCCCACTGGACGACCCCCTCGCCGCGGCCGGCAATGTGTCCGGCCACCTCCAGTCCGGGAATATCGGACGCGCCCGGGGGGGGCGGATACTTCCCGTATCGCTGGATGACGTCGGGCCGATTCACGCCCGCCGCGACGACCTTGATTAACACCTCACCCGGCGCCGGCACCGGCATCGGCCGCTCGGCAATCTTCAACACATCCGGCCCGCCAAATTCAGAGATTTCGACTACACGCATATGTTTGACGGACCAGACGGGGAAATCAGAGAGACATGGCAATCAGAGAGCATACGGCGTTCACCGAGTCATCTCGCCGAACCAGAGGGAGCGCGCGTCATTTCAAGCCAGACGGCAGCCGCGGCGATGACAGCAGGTTGGCGAACTCTTCCCACTTCGCACGGGGGGAGCGGTCCCCTTTGGTGCGCCGCTCGATGAAGCTGCGCACCAGGTCTTTCCCAAGGTTGTAGTTGATGACGTAACTGCGGTACTGGTCGAAGAACTTGAGGCGCTGTTCGGCGCGAGCCCGAGGCATCATCGCGTATTTCTCGAGCCACGCGACCGCTCCCGCCGCGTCAACCTGTCCGTCGATGTAACGCCGGGCAGCTTCGTTGCCGGCGTACGACAGCTGTTCGACCAGATCCATCACTTCGTAATAGTCCTTGGCTTTCGTCGAGCTGAGTTTGGCCAGCGGAAACAGCGCATCGCGTTCGAACGCCATCCGATCTGCTTTGCTGAACGCGACCTCGATACCATAGTTTGCGGTGCCCTCTGCAATCAGTGACTGCGGCGAGAACAGCGGATAGACCGTGAACTCGTTCCAGCCGCGGTCCCGCACCAGGTTTTTCTCGAGCAGGACGTTGTAGACGTGGTGTCCGGGATAACCCTCGTGGCACGCAAGATCCAACGCCCGCTCGACGTAGATCGGCAGGTCGGTATTCACCTGAATCAAACTGCGATAGTTGCCCTGATACCAGTTGTAGCCGCCCCACGACTTGCCGGTGACGTACTCGACGGTGAAATTTTCTGAAGGCGGGAGTTCGATGTACTGCGTCGTGCGATCGCGGCAGGCGCGGATGGCCGCCTTGAAGACAGCATCCAGACGGTCCGCCGGGATGACGTAGCCTTCCTTGAATGTCTCGTAGCGCTTGATAAGAGGACCGTCGCCGGGCAGGCGGGCCTCGAGCGTCGCGATGATGGCGGCAAACTCGGCGTCGGTGTGCCTCGGCGCCACGGCGTCGTAGAGCGCTTGCGACTCCCGGTCAAACGTCAGCCGCGTGCCCTGCAGCATCGACACGCGTGCGCGCAACGCCGACAGTTGCCGCTGCAAATACTGCTTCCGCTGCCGCCATAACTCCGCATCGTCTGTGGACGCGGGAAGCGCCGTCGTGGTGACGTCGCCCTCCAGAGTAGCGGCGCGATTGGCGATCTCCGCGAGCGGCATCTTTTCGGCCTCGGCCTGCGTTTTGAGCGCAGGGTCGCCGTAATAGGCATCGACATAATCGGCGTCGTGTTGGCCGACCGCCAGCACCAGCCGCACGTAGCGATCTGAAATGTCGCGAAACGGATCCGCCTGCTCGCCGTCAACCACGAGGGAGAGGCCCAGGGCCGCGAATGCCATCGAAAGCAATAGCTTCATACGTCATTTCCTATAGCGCGCCTGAATCGTCGGGATCAGGTAATCACGAAAGGCATGTTCGAAATTGTACTTGGGCGCGAAGCCCCAGTCAGTGCGCGCCGCCAGGTCCTCGACGTCCTCGGGCCACGAGTCGACAATGCCCTGGCGCTTGCGATCGGTCTTCCAGGTCAGATCGGCGCCCGCAAAGGCGCGCATGACTTCGGCATGAATTTCCGCCGCGGACGGGTTGAATGCCGAGAGGTTGTAGGCCGTGCGGGTCAGCCGCTCGCGCGGCGCCGAGGCGAGTTTCAGCAGAGCGTCGACACCGTCCGGCATCGCCATGAATGGAATCCGGGTGTCCGGACGGACAAAGCACGCATAGGGCTCGCCCTGCGCGGCGGCATGAATCATTTCGGGTGCGTAATCGGACGTGCCGCCCGACGGGACCGTCATGGCCGAGATCAAGCCCGGGAATCGCACCGAGCGAAAGTCGACGCGGCCGCTCTGCGGGTCCGCCGCGAGCTGCTTGTAAAACCGGGCGTAGTAGCGGCCGAGCTGTTCACAATACAGCTTGTTGCAGCCATACATGGTCGACGGCGTGTTGAAGTCGTCCTCGCGAACCCGCCCGGCGCGCTGTTTGGTTGCAAGGTCCGGCAGGCCGTACGCGGCTATGGACGACGGATACAAGAAGAGGACAGCGCGGCCGTGCGATTCGGCCTCGCGTTGGGAGAACTCGAGTAGCTTGAGCGTACCTTCGACGTTGACCTCGTGCGCCGTGACGGGCGTGAACTCGGACCTCGTAGAGAGCAGCGCGGCCAGGTGATACACGGTGTCGATCTCGAACTCCGACAAAATTCGGTCGAGCAGTGTCGCGTCGGTAATCGAGCCGGTAAACTCGCGCACCACCATGCGGGCGAAGGCAGGCTGAAGCGGATTCAGGTCAAGCGTGACAATCGAGGGCCGACCCGCGGCGGCAAGTTGTTCGATCAGGCTGTGGCCGATTTCGCCTCCGGCGCCCGTGATCAGCACCACCGGTTTGCGCATTCCTGCTCCTTGAAGATGTCACCAGCCGCAACCGGCAATCCGCCTCACCGCCATCACGATCGTGATGGCGCCTCCGATCTGCGGACTTGGTATTCTAGTCGGCTTGCAGACGCGGTTGGTTGTTGACGGACGCGCGGTCGAGGTCGCGTGGTGGGGTTCTGCCAACTCAACGGGCCCCACCATCGTGTTGTTGCATGACGGCCTCGGCTCCGTGGGATTGTGGCGAGACCTCCCGGCCGCACTCGCCGAGCGGACACGGTGCCGCGTGATGGCCTACAGCCGCTTCGGGCACGGCGCCTCGGACCCACCGGCGACGCCCCACACCATACATTTCATGCACGAGGAAGCGCGGTGGCTTCCGACGATGCTCGATGCGGCGGCCGTCGAGCGGCCGATCCTGTTCGGCCACAGTGACGGCGGCTCCATCGCCCTGCTCTTTGCAGCCGAACATCCCGCGCGCGCGCATGCGTTGATTCTGGAAGCGCCGCATGTCTTTGTCGAAGCGGTGTCGGTTGCCAGCGTCGAGCGGACCACGACGCTTTTCGAGACCAGCGATCTGCGCGAGCGGCTTGCGCGACATCACGAGAATGTGGAGCTCGCGTTTCGCGGTTGGAGCGATGTGTGGCTCCATCCGGACTTCCGGCGGTGGAACCTGGAGGATTGCCTGCCACGCGTCACCTGCCCACTTCTCCTGATCCAGGGCGAGCAGGACGAATACGGCACGCTTGGAC
>JACCSI010000353.1 GCA_013813075.1 Acidobacteriota bacterium
GATCAAGTCTCCCTATCACAACCCCGATGACACACCTCGCACGAGGGGACCTTTGACGCGTCGATGAGGCAGTGGCGCAATCGACCTGCAGCCCAGTGCTCTAGGGGCGAGAAATCTCGCGTGGCGATCCGGTCAGCGGTGTCAGCCGTGGACGATCGTCGGCGTTGGCGAGATCCCACGACGCCTGGTACACCAGCCGCGCGATCTTCTCCATCTTTGGATAGTTGATCTTCTCAGGGCGGTCATTCACCGTGTGATAGTCCGGATGTAGACCTGTATGCACCCACACCCCTGGGACACCACGCTGGATAAACGGCCAGTGATCGCTGCGGCGCATCAAATTTGACGCGTTGTTGTCGTAGCGAAACCGCAGGTCCAGGCCAAACGCCTGGTTGGCGCGTTCGATTGCCGTGCGGAGTGCCGGCGCACGGACGGTACCGATGATGTTGGTCGCGTTGCTGTTGGATTGTGCGGTCTGGATCTCGAGCCCGCGGAAACGGCCGCCTCCCCCGAGTTGGACTTTCTCGTCGCGTCCGATCATGTCCATATTGACCACCGCGGCGATGCGATCGAGCGGCACCATCGGGTCTTCCGTGTAAGCCCAGGCGCCGAGCAGCCCCCGTTCCTCGGAATTCCACGCCGCAAAGATCACCGAGCGCCGCGGCCGTTGCCCGGCGAGCGCTGCCAGCGCGTATGCCTCCGCGATATCGACCAACGCAACCGTTCCCGACCCATCATCATCGGCGCCGTTGAGGATGCGCGGCCCGTCGGCGCCGTCGTGATCAAAATGCGCGCTCACAATCACCGCTTCGTGCGTGAGCGCCGCGTCGCCGCCCTCGAGCACGGCGATGACACTTCGGTCCTGAACGGTCTGGTGGTCGACGGTGGCCTTCATCGTGACGGCGACGTCGAGCGCAACGAGCGTCACGCCACCCCGCGCTTCGGCCGTACGCGCCAGATCACGGAGCGTCCGCCCGCTGCCACTCACGAGGCGCTCGGCAGCGGCCACAGACAGCTGCACGACCGGGATCCGCACGCCGTCGGACCATGACTTCAGCGTGTAGCGCTCGACGCGTGGAGGTTGGGCCGGCCAGTAGTTCGCGGCCTGGGCTTGAAAATCCGCGACCGCGGATTGGTTGTGGACGTCCTCGACGAGGATGACACCAATGGCGCCCTTCTCCTGGGCGGCGAGCACCTTTCGCATAGGCTGCGCGACCTCCGCGGTGACGACGCCGTCGAAGAGGCTGGTCGGATCGTTGACGCCCGGTTCCCAGTCGAGGACCAGGGCAATGCGCCCGCGCGCGGCGTCGCGGTAGTCATCGTGTTGCCGGCGGGCGGATCACAACCACCTCGTCGCTCGCCTCGCTGGTCACCGAACCGGCCAACAGCAACACCTCGAGCAGGGTGACATCACCCTGCAGGGGGTATTTGCCGGGCGTCCGGACCTCGCCGGCAATGAAGATGCTCCGGCTGCGAAACTGTTCCATCTCCACCGTCACCTGGGGACTGTTGACGAACCCGGCGGCCAGCCTGGTCTGGAGCAGTTGCGCGATTTCCTGGACGGTGAATCCCGCAACCACGACCCGACCGAGCAACGGATAGTTGATGGTGCCGTCAGCGTCGACACGGAATGACGACGACAGCTCCTTCTCTAAAAAGACGTCAATCTTGACGCTGTCTTGAACGCCGACCTTATAGGAGCTCGTCGGACCCGAAACAGCAGTCGCGGTTTGCGTCCCCGGCAGCGGCACTGCCTGAGGCGCCGGGACCACGAGGAGAAGCGTCATAAGCCAATTGATCATCGGCTGACCGTATAGGTGTAAGAGCCGTAGAGCCGCCGAGTGGTGTAGCGGCGATCGACCAGGGTGTCGGAGTGACGCACTTCGTATTCGTAGGTCAGGCCAATGCGGCCGCCGTCCGTACGATTGAACCCAACCCCTCCGGCGTAGGTACTCGTCCTGTCCTGCCGTGGCCCGGGGCCAAGGCGCATGCCGTAATCCATCAGACCGTGGCCGAGGCGCGCCTGCGCGTCGATAGCCCCGACGACTCGCTGTGTGTAGGTGGCGAGGGCGGTCGTGCCGATGTAGTAGCCCTCGTCCACGTCGTACGAGTACGCGACATCTCGCGACGCATCAAACTCGAATCGACCGTTCCAGAAGCCCATGAACGAAAGTCCGGCGCCGGATGTGAAGCCGGTGAACCGCGCCACCATCGGACTGTCGGGACGGAAGTCGCGATACCCGAGGCTGGCACGCCCCTGGACGATGGCGTCGCGCGCAAACGAGAATTCGGCCACGGCCGACTGGCTGTGGCTGTTGCGCCGGGGGTCCGACACGAATTTGTCACGGTTCTTGCGGCCGGAGACGACGACCGTCGTGAATGGCGTCAGGTCGACGGCGACCCCGGCCTCCACCGACGCGCCGCGCCTGTTCAGCGCGAAATCGAGGGCGGTGCCGCGAAAGAGTTCGTTGGGCCCGCGGTGAGTGCAGGAATCGCAGGAGCTGGCCAACCCGGCTGTTGCCGCATGTGCCGGTTCATGTCTCTTATCGGCTCCAGACGCAGCAGGCGCAGTCAGTAACGGGGGCACACCACCGATCACCGACGCGCCTGCTGTCATCTCCCGACCGGATGTCCCCGGTGATCACGCCGCGCTCGGGTCCACAGTGCGCTTCAACGGGATGCTGAGCTGCCGCGCTTTGCGATACAGGTTCGGGCGCTGCAGCCCCAATGCGCGAGCGGTGGCG
>JACCSI010000399.1 GCA_013813075.1 Acidobacteriota bacterium
GCCTCAACCTGAGCAACTATCAGATTGACGGCATCTTCTCGCCTGAAGCCGCGCCGGGCGGCGCCGATGGCACGCCGCCGTTCAACCTGAACACGATTTCCCAGGGCATCAGTACGGCGGACTTCTACCTGAGGGTGCCGAGTGCGATTGTCCGGTTTCTCGAAAGCGATTCGCGCACCAAGGTCTTGGCCAAACCGCAGTTACGTGGCACGGAAGGCCAGAAGGTCACACTGAACCTGGGCGAGGACGTGCCGATTCCGACCACGACGTTCACGCCGATCGCCACCGGGGGCGCGGCGACCAACCCGTTGACCTCGTTTGGCTATCGCACGATCGGCATCATCGTCGACATGACGCCTCGCGTCACCTACGAAGGCGACATCATCCTGGACCTGACGCTCGAGAACAGCGCCCGCGGCGGCGATGTCAGTATCGCCGGACAGAGCCTGCCGGCATTCAGCTCACGCAAGGTGACCACAAAACTTCGGCTGCGCGACGGCGAACCAAACCTGCTGGCGGGACTGTTGCGCGAGGACGAACGCCGGCTGCTCCAGGGCTTTCCGGGCATCATGCGGTTGCCCGTTCTGCAGCAATTGTTTGGCAACACCAACGCCAGCATTCGCCAGACCGACATCGTGATGCTGCTCACACCACGCATCATTCGGTCACACGAGCTGACGGCGGCGGACCTGGCGCCGATTTACATCGGACCGCAAAGCAACCTTTCCCTTGGCGGCGGCCCGCCGCCACTGATTGGCATGGGCGGCGCCGAGCCGGCCCCCGAGCCCATCAACGTGATTGGCGGCAAGCCGGAGCCTCCAGCGGTCGTGACGCCGCAGATTCCTCCAGGCAGTTCGCCAATTCCGGGGATGACCACCCTGCCGCCGGTGACGCCGCCGGCGCCTGCGGCCCCTGTCGCCCCGGCCATCGTCCAGATTCCTGAACCGCCTCCGCCATCGACGTTCCCGGCGATGCCGCCAGGGACGGTGACCCAGCCGCAAACACAACTTCCGCCGCGGGACCCGGTCGGGCCGCCGACGGCCACCCCGCCAACGCCCGCGGGTCAGCCTCCTGCGACGGGTGGGGGTCGCATTTCGCTGGCCGCGCCGCCGTCAATGCAGGTGGGGGCGGGGCCGTACACGGTGCCGATTTCCATCACGGGGGGGACGAGGATCTCGACGCTGTCGTTGACGATTAGCTACAACCCGGCCGTGCTGCGTGTCCGCAGCGTCCAGGAAGGGACATTTATGCGGCAGGGCGGCATAGCGGCGATCTTTACATCGCAACCCGACCCGAGCGGTCGCGTGGACCTTGTCATTACCCGTCCGGGCGACCAAACCGGCGCCGTGGGCACCGGGCTTCTCGCCGCGATTCTGTTTGAGCCGGTTGGGGCAGGGACGGCCAATATCACGGTCACCGGCGTCGGCACAGTCGCCGGGACCGGTGCGGTGGCAGCCTTGCAGTTTGTCCCGACGACGGTGACGGTGAAATAGAGGTTCGGGTGAACGAGGTGACAGCAACGGGCCACAGCCGCAAGGCAACGAGCAGGACACTGGCGTCCACGCTGTCATGGCGTCTGCGGGACGCGCGCGGGTATTCGTTCGTCGAGCTCTTGATCGTGACCACCATCATCCTCATCCTCGCGTCAGCGGTGCAGCCGCTGGCGCGCGTCGCGATTACGCGGCAGAAGGAGGGAGAGTTGCGTCGCGTGCTCCGGGAGATGCGTACCGGGATCGATAAGTACAAGGACTCGGCCGACGCGCAGATGATTCCGCCGACTGAGTTGAAGGTTGGTGCAGAGGGCTATCCACCCACACTGGAAACGCTCGTCGACGGAGTCAGCGTCGCCAACGACGCGACCGGCCGGAAGCTGAAATTTCTGCGCCGCATTCCGATCGATCCGATGACCGGCTCCGACGAGTGGGGAATGCGATCGCAGCAGGACAAGCCCGATGCCACGCGATGGGGCGGACAGAACGTCTATGACGTGTTCAGCCTCTCCCAGGGCACCGCGCTCGACGGGACACGCTATAAGGACTGGGAATGACAGGAATCCCGAAATGGACGAACGTGGGCGGGTTCACGCTGATCGAGGTGCTCATCGTCCTCACGCTGGTGGTGGTGCTGTCGAGCATGGGTATGGTGCAGTACCAGAACAGTGTTCAGCGTTCGCGCGAGGCGGTGTTGAAGACAGACCTTTTCCGCATGCGGGATGCCATCGATCAGTACTACGCGGACAAGAACAAGTATCCGCAGGCGCTTCAGGACCTCGTCAGCGAAAAATACCTGCGTGACATTCCGGCGGACCCGATGACCCAGTCCGCCGACACCTGGCAGGCGGTGCCCGCCGAGCCCGATCCGAATAATCCTACTGCGGAGCCCGGGGTCTACGATGTCAAGAGTGGCACCGACCGCACGGCGTTGGACGGCAGCCGCTACGCCGACTGGGACTGACGGCCGTCAAAGTTCAAGTTCAAAGTTCAAAGCTCGCGCCCGCCTTCGTTGTCTAAACGACAAAAGCCCGGAAGCGGAGATCCGCTTCCGGGCTTCGAGTTCCGGGGCGCCGTGCTGCTACTGAATGATCAGGGTGACTCGACCCGTTCCCGTGGCGCCGGACGCGGTCGTCGCCGTCACAGTGACGGTATAGGTTCCTCTCGAGAACACATGGTCGGTGCTGCGGCCCGACGTTTCCTGAGTGCCATCACCGAAATTCCAGACGTATCGCACCACCGGGTCGTTTGCCGAAACGCCGACCACCGTGGCCGAGAGCTGGACACGTGCGGAGCCAGAGAAGCCGGAGGAAAAAGTACACGTCTTGGGGAACGTCGACGGGTCGCTGGGCAGACAGGGGCTACCGAGGCCCGGCGCGCTGTCTGCAGAGGTCGCAGTGACATTCACCTCGATCGCGCCCCGTTCGCGCACGAGCACACTGGTCGTGGATTCCTGCGACGTACCCGCCGTGTCCGTGGCGCGGGCGCGGACGGTATACGTTCCTGGCGCCGTGAAGCTGCGGACGAGTGTCTGCTGGCCGGGGCCGACGTCCGCGGACTGTCCGTCGGGGAACGTGACCCGCACTGACTGAATCGGCGGACCGGTGCCGCCGGCGAACCCTCCGGCACTCGAGTTGATCGTAAACGTCACCGGCTCGCCCGTACTGACCGTCGTTGGATTGGCGCTGATCGACACCGTGACCGGCGAACGCTGCACCGCAACCACCGCGGTTGTTTCGCCCCGCTGGCCCGAGGAATCCGCCACCGTTGCCCTCGCCGTGTAGGAACCGCCACTTTGGTAGGTGTGTTGAATGGTCTGCGCGTTGGTGACACTACCGAGGTTGCGCAGCCCGGAATTGTCGCCCGGATCAAAGGTCACGTTTTGTATCGGATTACCGCCGGTGGGGGCGGTGGGCGTCACGGTGAAACTGACCGGGACACCCACACTGGCGGTGGTGGGCGCTGTGAGGGCAATCGTCGGTGAGGCCACAAG
>JACCSI010000400.1 GCA_013813075.1 Acidobacteriota bacterium
GACCTCGCCTACGACCTGAGCGGCGTCCTCGCAGAGTGGGCCCCTTCAACCAACAACGGCGTGGCCGGTTGGTCGGGCTGGCTCCCGCACCCCGATCTCGCCGCCGCCCGAGCTTTCACCGTGGGCAGCGCGCAGCACGACGCGTTGTGGCCGGTGCTGCGCAAGCCCGGGCGGCTGACGCTGCGCACGTCGCTGGACCTGTGGAAGATGCTGCAACCCGCGATTCAGCCTGGGTCGCAAATCGACCACGTCCCGCCGCCGGAAACCGTCACCATCACGTTCGAGGCCAATGTTCCCGTCGAGCTGCGCGGACCGGGCGTGACATCTAAAGGGACACGTGCGAGCGTGACCGTCTCGCCCCGCGACGGCGAACTACTGCCGATTGAAATCGTGCTGCCCACAGGTCGAACCGAACCGGCGGTGACCGTTTCATTTACGACGAGGGAAAGCGACGCGCCCCGGCCGATGCCGTTGCGGCGCTTCCTGCTGCCGTGGGCGAAGCTCAAGCCGGAGTCCGCCGAATCGCTCGCGGCCGCGGCCGCCCTGCCGCCGCCGGAGTTGAAAGGCGGCGACTGGCTGCGCGGGCGAAACGTCTTCTTCGGGAACGAGGCCGCCTGCTCCAAGTGTCACCAGGTTCGCGGCCAAGGCAGCGACCTGGGTCCTGACCTCTCGAACCTGATTCACCGCGACTACGAGTCAGTGATGCGCGACATCCGCGAGCCAAGCGGCGCGCTCAACCCCGATTACGTCGCGTCGACCGTCGCGATGAAAGACGGTCGCGTCTTCCACGGCATCATGCGGACGGCGGGGCGTGACTCAGAGCAGTTCGTCGTGCGCGGCGATTACGAGGGCGAGCGCGCGACGCTCAACCGCGCCGACGTGAAGAAGATCAACCCCTCGCCGCTATCGATCATGCCCACGGGCGTTGCGGAGGGCATCGGGCCGGAGAAAACCCGCGATCTGATGACGTTTCTGCTCACAGAAACGCTGCCGCCAGCGCCTCTGGAACGGAAAGGCGCTCCGCCACCGCGCACGCGCGCGGAGTTGGAGGCCGTGCTCGGCGCCGCCCCCACGACCGCGCGGGCGGCTGCGACCGCGCCGGCGAGCCAACCGTCGCACAAACCGCTGACCGTCCTGCTCGTCGCCGGGCCGAAAGACCACGGGCCCGGCGAGCATGATTATCCGGCCTGGCAAAAGCGCTGGACGACGCTGCTCGGGCTGGCCGACGGCGTGACGGTCGCTCAGGCGGACGAATGGCCGACGGCCGGGCAGTGGGAGCAGGCGGACGTCGCCGTCTTCTATTCCGCCAACCCCGCCTGGACCGCCGACAAAGGCAAACACCTCGACGGTTTCCTCGCTCGCGGCGGCGGGCTCGTGTTCCTTCACTGGGCCGTCCACGGCCGCGAGGCGGTCGAGCCACTCGCCGAGCGCATCGGGTTGGCTTCGCGTCCCGGCGTCACCAAGTATCGCCACGGCGCGCTCGATCTGAATATCCGCGACGCCAGCCATCCCATCACGCGCGGCTTCGACAAGGTTCACTTCGTCGACGAAACGTACTGGGACCTCGCCGGCGACCCGTCGCGCATCCACCTCCTCGCCGACGCCATCGAAGACGGCGCCCCGCGCCCGCAGCTGTGGACGCGCGAGCAGGATAAGGGCCGGGTCGTTGTCAACATCCTCGGCCATTATGCGTGGACGTTCGACGACCCGCTGTTCCGCGTGCTCCTGCTCCGAAGCATCTGCTGGTCCGCGCATGAGCCAGCCGATCGATTGAGCGGCCTCGCGACAATGGGCGCACGGATTCAGCCATGAGCGGCCAGGTCCGTTTCCCCTGACTTTGTGGTTGCGACGGTTGCGTCGCCTCCCTGTACGGTGGGACAAGGGCGCGGGAGCCTCTGGCATTCCCTGTAGTTGCGATGGTCGCGTCGCCTTTCACGCCACGTACATCCCAACCACGCTAACCACTTCTGCACGGAGGCGACGCGCTCTCGGCCGAAAGGCCCGCCATGATTCGCCTCCCCATCCCATCCGCCACCGTCTACCGTCCGCGTCAGCCTCTTGAGTCGGATTTCCATCGCCTCGTTCGTGAGCACTTCGACCACCTCCGCGCCGCGCAGCGCTACGCCCGGCAGTTCGGCTTCTGGCGGTCGGCAATCGAAAAGGCCGTCAATAAGTTTCTCAAGTGCGGCGACCTGCACCACGGCTTCGCCCGGGTCCGCTGTCCCGACTGCCGACACGAGTTCTTCGTCGCCTTCTCCTGCAAGCAACGCTGCATCTGCCCCAGTTGCGCTCAGAAACGCACCATCCTCTTCGGCCTCCACGTTGCCGAGGATATCTGCCGGCCCGTTCCGCATCGCCAGTTTGTCTGGACCATCCCTAAGCGCCTG
>JACCSI010000697.1 GCA_013813075.1 Acidobacteriota bacterium
ATCCGACAACATTGTGTGGGGGCAAGACCTTCAGCCCGGCGACAACATCGTCTGGGGCCAGAACATTGTTTGGGGCGAAAACATCGTCTGGGGCCAGTCGCTGGCCAACAACATTGTCTGGCGCGAGAACATCGTCTGGGGCGAAGACGACCACGAAAAGGACAACATCGTCTGGGGCAACGACGTCTGGGGCAACGTCCGTTGGGGTGTCCGCGTGACGAACCGGGGTGGGAAGTGATGGCGCCTCTACGTCTGCAGCCGTTAACCGCCACCGTCACCACGGATTGGCGTGACACGTTGCCGGTGTTGACCGGCGTCGTCGTAACCCTGCGGGAACTGGAAATCGCGGACGCGCCGTCGCTGCTCGCGATGCTGGCAACCGAGGAGGTGGCGCGTTTCATTTCGCCGCCGCCGACAACGGTCGAAGGATTTGAGCGATTCATCGTCTGGGCGCAACGCGAGCGTCAACGCGGGAGCTACGCCTGTTTCGCAGTGGTGCCACACGGCCTGACCACGGCGGTAGGCCTGTTCCAGATTCGGCAACTCGAAGCCGGATTTGCGACTGCGGAGTGGGGGTTTGCCCTTGGGTCGGCGTTCTGGGGCACCGGAGTGTTTGCCGACGGTGCGGAGTTGGCCCTTGATTTCGCGTTCGAAACGCTCGGTGTGCACCGGCTGGAAGCGCGGGCCGCTCTCCTCAACGGGCGCGGAAATGGCGCCCTGAGAAAAACTGGCGCCGTGCAAGAAGCGGTGTTGCGCCGGTCGTTCTTGTGTCACGGTCGATACCTCGACCAAATGCTGTGGTCAATCGTCGACGCGGACTGGCGTCAGGCAAAAGTCAGCCGGCGCCACAGCGTGCAGGTGCACTGATCCCCGATTCGTCGCACTCGTTGGTAAGACATCGTGTTGGCTGTTTGTAGTCCCTTGGGTGATGTAATGACGAAACTCGCTACCAGTCTCCGGCGGGCGGCCTGGGTCCTTGCGGGTTTCGCCTGCCTGGCGGCGAGTTCGCCCGCTTGGGCTCAGGAGACGTCGCCTTCCCAGCAGACCAAACTCGACGAGGTTGTGCGTCAGGCTGTTGCCGAAGGGCGATCGGTGCGCGCAATCGTGCGATTCACCGACGAAGCGGCACGCAAGCGTGGTGCCGGCATGGTGTCCCACCGTGGCGGCCATGTTCGTCGAGCGTTCAACGCCGTGGGCGCCCTGTGCATTGACGTCGACGCCGCAACCGCCGATGCTCTCGCCGCCGACAGCGGTACCGTGAGCGTGTCGATTGACGCGCAGGTGCACTCGAGTGCAACCGGAGCCATGTGGGCGTCGCAATCGAGCGGTGCAGACGCGCCGCGACAGAACCTCCAGCGCGGCGGCCGCAGCATCTCGGTGGCGGTCATCGATTCGGGCGTGCGTCCGCACGCCGACCTGCCCGCCGCACGGATCCGAAAATTTGTCGACTTCGTCAACGGCCGCACCGCGCCGTACGACGATTTCGGACATGGCACACACGTCGCCGGCATTGTCGCCGGCAGCGGTGCCGCGTCGCTGTTCCTTGAAGACCCCTATGTGGGCGCTGCTCCCGACGTCGATGTGGTGGCGTTGAAGGTGCTCGACCGCACCGGCGCTGGCCGCACCAGCGACGTCCTCGCCGCGCTGGAGTGGGTGGCCGCAAACCACACGACCTACAACATTCGTGTCGTCAACCTGTCGCTTGGCCACCCGGTGTTTGAGCCGGCCGCGAGCGACCCCCTGGTGCAGGCGGCCGAAGCGCTGGCGCGTCGCGGCATCGTCGTTGTGGCCTCCGCCGGCAATCTCGGTATCGACTGGCGCGATGGGTTCCCTGGTAGTGGCGGCATCACCTCGCCAGCCAACGGCCCGTCGGTCATTGCGGTCGGCGCGGTGGACAACAAGGGCACTCACGCGCGCGGCGACGATTCGGTCCCCGGGTACAGCTCGCGCGGTCCGACGCGTTTTGATCTGCTGGTCAAGCCGGATCTAGTGGCGTCGGCGCATCATGTCGTGTCGCTCGCCGCGCCCGAAAGCTACCTGTTCGAAAAGTTTCCTGGGCTCCACGTGAACCCTCAGCCCGGGGCCGTGACGCAGTACATGACGCTTAGCGGAACCAGCATGGCGGCGCCACTTGTCGCAGGAACGGCGGCGTTGATCTTGGACGCAAACCCGCGGCTGACCGCCGCGACAGTGCGCGCGGTGCTCGAGTTCACGGCGCAGCAGCTGCCGGACACCAACCTGCTCACGCAGGGTGCCGGTTCAGTCAACGCCCAGGGCGCGGTGCGGCTTGCGGGTCTCATCAAGCCCGGCACGGAAGTCGGCCAGATCTGGCTGCAATCTCGGAACGG
>JACCSI010000440.1 GCA_013813075.1 Acidobacteriota bacterium
AAGCGGAGATCGATCGAGTCAAGCCTCAGGTCATCGTGTGTTTGGGAGGGACTGCCGCACAAGCGTTGCTCGGTCCGCAGATGCGCATTCAGCGTGACCGAGCGCGTGTGCATCCCGCACACTGGGCGACGCACGTGATGCCGACCTATCACCCGTCTGCCGTCCTGCGTGCGGACGACCCCAAGCACCGCGACGAGCTATTCATGTGGCTGGTCCAGGACCTGCGCCTAGCCGGGAGTCTCGTGTCCTGACATTCCGGCGGCCCGGTCGGGGTCGCGACGCCCCGAGAAAGAAGCATCTCTTCGGCGCCGGCGGCGACTCTTGTCGCTCCCGGCGGCGGCGGCCGGCGACCTACCCATCGAATGGCGGGCGCCGCGACAGAGCACCGAAATTGCAGTCCACACAGCCGTGGTCACGCCTCGGCTCATCTTGTCGGCGTTCATCATCGCGCAAGTCTGCGACGCGGTCTTTACCTACGCCGCCGTGCAGGCGTACGGAGTGGCGGCCGAAGGCAACGTCCTGTTGGCGACATGGATGGCGCTGGTCGGCCCCGAACCCGCACTGATTGGCGCCAAACTAATGGCCGCAGGGTGTGGGGTGTTGCTGTACTGCCTCGGTGTGCATCGCGTGCTGCTTGGCCTGACGATCTTCTACGGGGTTGCGGCCATCGGACCCTGGCTCATGGTCTTGCGCCAACTCTAAAGTCGGCAGGTCGGGCCTCAACGCCCGTATTTCTTCAGCGTCGCGCGCAATCGATCGTGCGGCAGCGCGTAGACGCGCTGGCTATTGCCACCCTCCATGGTTTCGGCGGCCAGCAGCGCGTTGAGAATGGCTTCTTCCGTCGCCTGCACTGTCGCTTGGAACAGGCTATCCATCCGGTTGTTGGGCAGCATCTCGACGGTCGTTTTCTCTGGCGCCGCTGCCGTTTTCGGGTTTGCCGTGGAGAAGGCCACGAAAATATCACCTGACGAATTCCCACCAAAGCCACCCATCCGCCCGATGCCCAACGACACGCGAGTCACCAGGCGCTTGAGTTGATGGGGGAGGAGCGGCGCATCGGTCGCGACAACGACGATGATTGATCCTTGGTCGATGGCCGGTTCGTGTTCAGCCTTTGGCGCGTCGCACGGACGCGCGTTCGGGCGGCCGGCGGGGGAACACGGCAAGAGGTCCGTAATTTCTTCGCCAACTGGGACGCCAGCGACGCGCAAGCCGGCTCGTGACCCGTAATTGCATTGCACCAGCACACCGACCGTGAAGCCGCCGTTTTGTGGAGAAAGGACCCGGGATGCGGTTCCGATCCCGCCTTTGAACTGGTGACAGACCATGCCAGTCCCCCCACCGACGTTCCCCTCGGCAACCACGCCGCCGGCCGCCCCGTCGAGCGCCTGAAAGACGTGTTCGTCCTTGACGTGGAAGCCGTTGATGTCGTTGAGGGACCCGTCGTACGTCTCGGCGACGACCGGCAATCCCCATGGCTGCAGGCCGGGCCGGGACACCTGCCACTTGAGAATGGCGTCGCGCACGAGGCCGACGCTGTGCGTATTGGTGATGGCGATAGGCCCTTCGACAATTCCGCTCTCTTCGATCCATGTCGTGCCGGTCATCTCGCCGTTTCCGTTCAGTGTGAACCAGGCGCCGAAAACCGCGTCGCCGTTGGTCTTGCCCCGTGGGTGTACCACGGTCACGCCGGTTCGAACCGGCCCTTTACCGACCGTCAGTGGCGGACGGCCGGAGATGAGGGTCGTGTGGCCGACCTCGACGCCGGCCACGTCCGTGATGGCATCGAGTCCGCCCGGTGCGCCGCCAATCATCGCGCTGATGCCGTAGTCGCGCGCCCGCGTCTGCGGCGCGGGGGCGTTCTGGGCCGACAGGGCCACGGTTGCCGATACGAGCGCCAGGCCGACGACGGGCAGTTTCATGCGCGACATCATCAGTCACGACGCCACCGGCTGTCGAGCCTGAACAGGCGAGTCTGCTCTGCTATCCGCCCGGAGTCCCCGTGGTACGCTCGGCGCGTCCGTATTACGGCATGCGACGAGACCTCCTGCTCCTCCTCGTGATTGCCGCGGCCGCATTGGGCATTCGCACCTATCCGGCATGGAACAACGTCTTCACCGCTGCGGGCATCAATTTCCTGGAGACGGACGCCTGGTATCACGTTCGTCTCATTGAAAACCAGGTCCGCAACTATCCCTGGCGGGTGACGCTGGATCCGTTTGCGGCGCCAGGTGGGCAATTCGTACCGATCGCGCCGCTCTTCGACACCATCACCTCAACGGCGGTCGTCGTTCTCCACGGCCGTGACGCAGATACCGGCGAGGTCGAACGTGTTGCGGCCTTCGTGCCGCCCGTGCTCGGCACGCTGGCGGTGATCGTGGTGTGGGCATTGGCGCGCCAGCTGTTCGACCGACGTGCCGGGCTGCTGGCGGCGTCGCTGCTGGCCATCCTGCCTGGACACTTCCTCGATCGCACCATGCTTGGCTTCGTCGACCATCATGCACTCGAGGCCCTGATGGCGATGGCCACCCTGCTGGCGTTCTCGCGCGGCGTGACCACCCCGTCGCCGTCAATGTCGTTGCTGGCCGGGGTGGGGCTCGGCTTGTATTTGCTTGGCTGGGGCAGTGGCGCTTTTCTGATTGCCGTCATCGGCGTCTGGTTGCTTCTGCTCGCCGCGCTCTCGCGCAGCAGCGAGAGCCTCTGCAACGCGGCGCAACTCACCGGCGTCGCCGCTCTTGTTGCCTTGCTGCTGGTTGGTGCATTTCAAGACTCTCGTATGCATCGCTACGAAAGCCAGGTGCTCGGCCTCGTCGGCCTGGCTGGTCTGTCAGTGGCGATTCGACTCGTGGCGGGCCGCCGGATCTCGGTGCCGAGTAAGGGTGTCGTCCTCGGTGCCAGTGGCGTTCTCGCCGTCATGGCGACGGTCATCGTCTCTCTGGTCACACCGGAATTGGCGACGCAGCTGGCGATTGACCTGGGGCGACTCGCGCCCGATCCCAGGCGCATGGGCGTCCTCGAGGCGCGTCCGCTGTTCTTGTATTCCGGGGAGTGGCGCTGGGCCCAGCCGTGGTCGTTCTTTCGCACCGGGTTCTTCATCGGCTGTGCGGCGTTGCTTCCGTTTTCGCTGCGCGTGTGGAAGCAACGGCGGCCGGCAGACGTGTTGCTCCTGGTGTTTGCCGTCGTGACGTTGGTCGCGACGATCGGGCAAAACCGGTTTGGCTACTATCTCGTCCCCGCGTGCGCCGTCCTCGGCGGATGGTTGGCGATGCAACTGCTCGACTGGGGCGGCGTGCCGCACGCCGAGAACCCGACGCCACGCGCGCACACTCGGTTGCCGCTGGCGCGCGAGGTCGCGATCGTCGCCGTTGCCGGCGCCATGTTCGCTCCGAACATGTCACTGACGCTACTGCTCGCCGAGCGCAGCGCCAGCTTTCCCAGCTACTGGCGCGACACGATGGACTGGCTCCGGCGTCAGACGCCGGAGCCTTTTGCGCCGTCGGCCGGAGCGGGCGACGACTATTACTTCGCGCGCTACCCTCGCGACATGGCGCCTCGACCCGATTACTCGATCATGAGCTGGTGGGATCAGGGCTACTGGCTGACCCAACGCGCGCGACGGGTGCCGGTGGCCAATCCGACGCAGCAACGCGCGCCGAATGCGGCAAGGTTTTATTCCGCGACCACCGAATCCGAGGCGGTGGAGTTGTTACGCGAGGAGCGGACGCGCTTCGTGATCTCCGATTGGGAGCTGCCGTTCCGTCGCCTTCAGGACGGCACCATCATGGGGCGATTCCAGAACATCCTGGATTGGGCCGGGGCGGACCACACGGGGTACTACGAGATCGTGTATCGCCGCAACCAGGACGGATGGGCGCCGCAGTGGGTGTTTCATGAACGCTACTACCGCAGCATGGCGTACCGCTTGTCGGTCCTTGGTGGCGCTGCCTCAGTGCCGGTGAATGCCAGCGCAGTGGTGACCCTCGTCGATCGCATCGATGCGAATGGCCGCCGCTTCCGGGAAGTGCTGACGCAAGTCACCTACGGCAGCTACGCATTGGCGCAGCAGGCAGCGGCGGCAAGCACTGTCGCACAGACCTTCATCGTCGGGCTCGACCCATGGCTGCCGGCATTTCCCCTCGACGCCGTGACGTCGTTCGTGGAAGTGCATGGCGCGCGAACAGCGGACCAGAAGCCGTCGGAGGCGCCCTGGGTGCGGGTGTTTGAAGTCAGATCAGACGCGGCTGGCGGACTCCGTCCGTTTTAGCTGTTTTACTCAGCGCGCAAGGCGCGCATCGGGTCCATCCTCGCCGCACGGCGGGCCGGGACCCACGTCGCGGCGAGCAGAACACCCGAGAGCAATGCGGTCGCGAGCCCGAAGGCATACGGATCGATCGATCCGACTCCCACCAACAGACTGTTGACCATGACGCTCATGCCGACGGCGAGTGCCAGTCCGACCGCCGCCCCGGCGAGCGCGAGTCGTGCCGACTGCCGGAGCACCAGCGACAGCACGACGTCACGGGTGGCGCCAAGCGCCATGCGCACCGCAATTTCGCGCGTGCGCTGCGCCACCGAAAACGCCGTCAGGCCATAGAGGCCGAGCGCCGCGAGCAGCAGGCCAATAATGCCGACCGTGCCGGCAATCCACGCGGCAAGCCGTTGCGGTAGCAGCCCGATGGCGGTTGCCTCTTCGAGCGTCTGAGTGTGGATCACCGGAAGGTTGGGGTCGAATGCGACCAGCGCCGCACGCAAATCGTTGAGGCGAGAGACGTCGCTTGCGCGTTTGACGTAGAACGTGATGTCGGACAGGAACTGCTGCGCCAGCGGCACATAGATGAAGTTGCGAGGCCCCTCGCCAATCGAGCGGTACTTTGCGTTGCGCGCGACCCCGACGATTTCGAGTGACCGGACTTCGTCGGGACCGTCCTGTTGGAGCAGCGTCTTGCCGAGCGGATTCTGACCGGGCCATAGGTGGGCCGCCATCGAGTCGTTGATGATCGCCACCCAGGGACTGCCGGCGCGATCGCTGGCCGTGAAGGTGCGGCCACGCGTCACGCGCACGTCGATGGCGTCGAAGTAACCGGGCGACACGACGTCCCAATCGACATTCTCGACGCTGTCACTGCCCGCGGATCCCGCGTACCCTGGAGCGCGGAGTCCGCCCAGACCGAGGCCGCCTCCCTGTAGCGGTACCATTCGCGACGCCCCGACGGCGAGAATCCCCGGAATCTGGCGAAATCGATTCTCAAGCGCGTCGATCACTCGCGCACCATCCGCATCGGTGCGGTATCCGGCAATGCGCGTGTCCACGTGCAAGGTATCCACGCGTTCGGCGTTGAAGCCGGCGTCCACTGTGGCCGCCTTTTGCAGGGATCGAATGAACAGGCCGGCTGCGACCAGAAGCAGCAGCGCCATCGCGACTTGCGCCGCGACGAGCCCGTGACGCAGCCACCCGCGACGCCGATCTGCCGTGGCGTTCTGGCCGTGCAGTGCGGAAGCGACGTCAAACTGGGTGGTGTGCAGCGCCGGCAGCAGTGCGAAGAGCACCGACGTCAGCACCGCAATCGACAGCGTAAACGCCAGCACCCGCGGATCGATCTGCGGCTCGATCGCGAGGGGAATGGGCAGGTCGGGTCGCCGCGACGACAGCAGTCCGATCGCTGCCGCGCTGAGCGGGATGCTGAGCGCGCCGCCAATCAATCCCAGCGTCAAGCCCTCGACCAGCAGCTGTCCGAGGATCCGCCGCCGCGACGCTCCAATCGCCAGGCGCGTGGCCACTTCGCGCCGGCGCTCGAGCGCCCGTGCGAGCAGCATCGCGGCCACATTGCTGCACGCGATCAACAAAACGAGTCCGGTCAGCGCGGCAAGCAGAGCGATGAAGCCGAGAACCGGCGCCGCAAGACCCATGGGGACGCGCGCCGAAGGTGCGACAGAAATGTCCCAGCGATTGATGCGGTCGTCGTTCTGCTCCTTCATGAAGTTCTTCAAGATGGCGCTGAGCTCGTCGCGTGCCTGCTGCACACTGACGCCGGGTTTGAGACGCCCGACCGAGGTCATCCACACCGCCTCGTTGCGGTCGAGTAACGAGCCGTCCGCCGCGCGCACGTGCGCGTCCATGGCGAACGGGACCCACAGGTCCGAGCCGATTAACGTGGTACCGGTGAATCCGTCGTCCTGAGCGATACCTACAACGGTGTACGGCAGATTGTTGAGTCGGATGGTCTGTCCAATCAGCGCGGGGTCGGCGCCGAAACGTCGAGTCCAGAACTGATGGGACAAAACGACGACGGGATGCGTGCCGCGCGTCCGGTCTTCTTCGCCGCGAAAAAACCGTCCTGCGCCAGGCCGCGTCCCGACTATCTCGAAGTAATTGCCCGACACCAGCGAGGCATACACTCGCTCGGACGAAGTCGCGTCGCCCAGAGCCATCACGTTCGGAGTAAATTGCGCCGCCGACAAACCTTCGAGAAGGGTGGACCGGTCGCGTAAGGTCAAAAACAGCGGATAGCCAAAGTTGTCCAGCCCGGCGCCCCCGGTGCTGCGCCCAATATCCACCAGTGTCGCCGGGTCCGTCACACCGGTGCGCGGCCGCAGCAGCAGGGCGTCCGCCAGGCTGAAAATCGCGGTCGTTGCCGCCATCCCGATCGCAAGCGACAGCACGGCGGTGATGGTGAAAACAGGGCTACGGCTGAGCACTCGCACCGCGTAACGGACGTCCGAGGTCAGGAACATGGACGCGTTTGACTGTCGCGCGCGACGGAATGTTTCAAGGGGTGGCGCCTCAATCACTGGCCGCCACGACCCCCGCCTGGGGTTTCCAGTCGGGACCGAGCCTCGTGCCGATCACGCAGTCGCGCGTGGCGTCGCTGAAGAACGCTGACTGTCCAGCGATAGCTCACCCCGGCACCGACCACGGCATACGGCATCGCTCCGAGGGCCATCGGGATACCCACCGCTGCAGCGAGATCGCGCACCCGTGCGAACCAGTTCGCATCGCCGGGCCCGTCCCAGAGATCGGCAAAGGTCGCGTAGCCGCCGGCGAGTCGGGCGTCGCCGAGCAGCCACAGCCCGGTCACGTAAAACGCGTAGTAGAGGGGAATCATCGTGAGTGGGTTATTGACCCACACCCAGATGAACGCCTGGACGAGGCTGGAGTCCCGTCCAAAGGCCTTGCGCGCGACGAACCAGGTCGCAACGATGGCGAGGCTCTGCAGGCCCACGGACGGTGTGAGGCCCCAGAACACGCCGTTGGCGACACCGCCTGCGGTGTATTCGGCACTCTGACGGCTGCGGAAGACTGGAATGAGCAACCGATAGCGCAGCCATCGCACCACACGTGTTAATCCGAGTATGTTACGAATATGGCCCGGCGGTTGACGTCGTTTCAAACCCTCGCATTATGGACGACGGGTACGACGTACTTCCTGATTCTGGTCGGTGGTCTGGTGCGCGCGTCGGGCGCGGGGCTCGGCTGTCCTGACTGGCCGCGCTGTTTCGGATTATGGGTTCCGCCCATGTCGGTGTCCGAACTGCCCGTGGGATTTGAGATCTCGCAGTTCAACCCGACGCTGATGTGGACTGAGTATCTGAACCGACTCCTCGGCGTCACGGTCGGATTCTTAATCTTTGCGACGCTCGTGTCCGCGTGGCGCCATCACCGCACAACGCCGCGAATCCTGTGGCCGACATGCGCCGCCTTCGTGCTGGTGGGTGTCGAAGGCTGGCTCGGGGGCGTCGTCGTGCAGAATGATCTCGCCGCCTGGATCGTAACCGTACACTTGCTGGTCGCACTCGTGATCGTGTCGTTGCTGCTGTATGCGACGCTGTATACGTTCTTCGCGGCAGGCGCGGCACCCCCGCCGCAGGGCACGTTACGCCGTCCGCTGACGTGGTCGGCGCTCGGCCTCATCCTCCTGACCCTGGCCCAGGTGACGCTGGGCGCGCAGGTGCGAGAAGGCGTGGACGCGGCGCTCGACGCTGGCGCGGCCCGCGGCGAAGCGCTCGGCACGGTGGGGTCGTACGACATGTGGCACCGCGATGCGGCTGTGCTGGTGCTCGCGGGGATGCTGCTGACGCTGTGGCTCGTGCACCGCCGTCACCGTCGCGACCTCGCGCTAATTCGCGCCGCGTATTTGACCGGGGCGTTGGTCGCCGTGCAAATCTGCCTCGGCTTGACCATGGCGTACCTCACCCTGACACCTTACGCCCAGGTAGCACATCTAAGTGGATCGAGTCTGCTGCTGGGTGCGGAAACGGTGCTGTTTCTCCTGGCCCGCTGGCTGCCGAGTGAGTAGAATGACCGCCACAGTGAACGCTTCACACGTCCAGACCGGCCGGTTCGCGAGTTCGCGCGTTCGCCGAACGGCGCCAACCGGGCGGCGCACTGCGATTCGCTCGCAGGCGGCTCTTTGTACGCGCTGCATCTGTAGCTAGTCTCTCGCGGCACGGGCCCGCGGGAGATTCATCCCACACGATTTTTTCAGTAGGTCTCATTTCAAAATCTGTTGATGCCCCCTTGGCTTGGGGCGGGAGCGTATCCATGATCGTCCGAACGCCATGGCTCGTCGCCGCTGCACTCGCGGTCGTCTTCGTCGCAGGACCCGCCGCCGGGAGTTACGACACGGCCCCGCTGCTGAAGTTCCGAGGCGAGCGCGAAAAATCGCTGCAAGCGGACAGCGGCTGGCTCACGGTCGCCGGTCTGCACTTTTTGAATCCTGGTGACAACCGCATCGGCTCCGATCCGTCCAACGACATCGTGCTGAACTTCCCTAGCGTGCCCAGTCACGTCGGCGTCATCACGATGCAGGGCACCAACGTCCGTATTCGCGCCGCAGCGGGGCAGACGCTTATCATCAACGACCGGCCGGCTACGGAATCGGAACTGCACGGCAGCTTTGACCAGAAGCCAACGGACACGCTGAAGTTCGGTGCCGTCACGGTCTTTGTCCACTACAGCGGGCCGCGTCTTGCCCTGCGGGTCCGGGATCAGCAAAGCGCGCTGCGCACCGGGTTCCGGGGACTGCGCTGGTACGACCCCAACGCGGCGTATCGTGTCGAGGCGACGTTCTCGCCTTATCCCGAGACCAGGACAATTCAAATCCCGAACATTCTCGGAGACCTCGAGCCGTTTACCGCGGTGGGCGACGTGACGTTTGCGCTTGGTGACGCGCGGCATACGATGGAAGCGTGGGGCAGCGGCAAGCGCCTGTGGTTCGTGTTTCGCGATAAGACGAGCGGCGGCGACACCTATCCGTCGGCGCGCTTTCTCTACACCGATCAACCCGTCGACGGAAAAGTCGTATTGGATTTCAACTTCGCGCAAAACCCGCCGTGCGCGTACAACTCGTACACCACATGCCCGCTGCCGCCTCTGCAGAATCGGCTCTCGGTCGCGGTTGAAGCCGGAGAGAAAAAATACTCGCTACCGTAGGGCGTGCCTTCGGCGACTGCCCCGGCGCATTCTTGTCGATCGATCACGCGAGCGCAAGACCGGCCGTCGCCGGCTCTTTGGTATGGTGACGTCTCGTGGATCCGCTGCTGGTCGGGTACTTGCTCTACACCGCCGTCCTGGTGCTGACACCCGGCTCCACGACTGCCGTCGTCGTGCGCAACACGTTACAGGGTGGCGCAAGGGCGGGATTGACGGCGGCCGCCGGCGCGGCGCTCGGGAATACGTCGCACGCGGCGGCTGCGGGACTTGGCGTTGCGCTCGTGTTCGCCCGCTGGCCAGTGATGATGACGGCGCTGCGGCTCGCAGGGGCGTCGTACTTGGCGTGGCTCGGTGCCACGAGCTTGTATAGAGTAGTACGTTATCCCGATGGCGGGATGCCATTGATATCTGGCCAGCCGTCGTCTTCGTCGAACGAGCGCCCGGGCAGCTTTCGTCAGGGGCTCATCGTGAACCTGCTCAACCCGGCGATTGCCGCCTTCTACCTGCTGGTCGTGCCGTCGTTCATCCGACGCGACGCGCCTG
>JACCSI010000458.1 GCA_013813075.1 Acidobacteriota bacterium
ATTGTGCTGTGGATCATCACGCCACTGGTACTTACCCTGCTCGCCTTCCCGTACCTCGCGCCTCACCTGTTGGGGGGAACGAGCACGAAAGGAGCGACCAACATGCAGACCGAGCAAGCCGTTTTGAAGGTGGAAGGAATGACCTGTGGCTCATGCACAATTCACGTGCGCGAAAGCCTGACGCATGTGGACGGCGTGCAGGACGCCACGGTCACACTCGACCCGCCCGAGGCGATGGTGAGCTACGACCCCGCCAAGACTTCGGTGCAGTCACTTGAGCAGGCGACTGCGAAGGCGGGATACCCATCCTCGCTCGAGCCAAAGCATTAGGAAGGAGGACAGTTCCATCGTCATGCGAGGAAGCCAAGGTGAAGTGAAGGGGTGCGCCACCTGCCCCCGCAACGAAGCCAGGTGCCTTCGTGAGGCAAAGGAAGTGAAACATGGCTGAGCAATATGATCTGGTGATTCTCGGCTCCGGCTCCACCGCCTTCGCCGCGGCGCTGACCGCACAGGAGTTGGGGAAGACGGCCGTGCTGACCGAAGAGCGGCCCATCGGCGGCACCTGCGTCAATCGCGGCTGTCTGTCGTCCAAGAACCTGATCGAGGCCGCGAAGCTCATCCACGAGGCGAGAAATCCCCGTTACCCCGGCCTCACTCCGTGCAATATCGGTTTGGATTTCGCTGCCCTCATCGCCCAGAAGGACGAGGTCGTTCACGACTACCGGAAGAAGAAATACGAGAGTCTTGTCGGCGGCCAATTCAGCATCGAAGAAGGTCACGTCGAGTTCGTGGACCCGCACACGGTGGAGGTCGCGGGCAGGCGGCTCAGCGGGGAGAAGGTTTTGATGCCACGGGCTCGCGGCCCGTGCTGCCGGACATCGACGGACTGGACCAAGTGCCGTACCTGACCAGCGACCTCCTGACCGTCGATGAACCGATGGAACTCCGGCAACTTCCCAAGTCGCTGCTGATCGTCGGCGGCGGATACATTGCCTTGGAACTGGGACAGATGTTCAGCCGCTTCGGCACCGAGGTAACGATCATCGAACGCAATGCGCAGTTGCTGGCCCACGGCTACGAGCCTGAGGTGGGCCGCAGCATCGGCGAGTCGTTCGCGGAAGAGGGAATCCAAGTCGTCACGAGGGCGACGGCTCGCGCGGCCCGGCAGCAGCAAGGGGAGGTGGTGCTGATGGCGACGGCGGGAGGGAAGGAACGACAGTTCCGGGCCGAGAAGTTACTGGTGGCGACGGGCCGGAGGCCCAACACCGACAACATCGGGATCGAGAGGGCGGGCGTGCGCGTGACGGAGCGCGGCGCGGTGGCCGTCGATGAGCACCTGCGAACGAACGTGCCGCACATCTTCGCCGCCGGTGACGTGATCGGGCGGCAGCACGATAGCCAGATGGCTACGCCGGTCGGAAGCCGTCAAGGCGGCATCGCGGGAAACAATGCGCTTTCCGGTAAGGCCATGCAGACAGTGGACCACCGGGTGATACCCCGTGTCATCTTCACCGACCCGCAGGTGGCCGTAGTGGGCAGGACGGACGCCGAAGCGGTCGCCGCCGGTCATCGGTGCTGGTGCAACACGCTGCCGATGTCGCTGGTACCCCGCGCGGGAGCCATTCGCGACACGAGGGGGGTCATAAAGATGGTCGCCGACGCCGAGATGAACGAAGTGTTAGGCGTGTCGATGGTGGCACACAATGCGGGCGAGGTGATTCACGAGGCCGCGATGGCGATGAAGTTCCGGGCAACGGTACAGGACTTCATCGACCTGCTGCACGTCTACCCGACAATGGCCGAAGCGCTCAAGATCGTGGCCATCTCGAAGTACAAGGACCCGGCGAAGCTGTCGTGTTGTGCGGAATGATCCGTTAGCGCATGAACAAGGCCGCGACCGAATGCCTTGCTGCCGCGCGTTCTGCTGATCGTCGCCGCCCTTGCCGTCACCGCGCTGTCTCTTGGGTACGACATGACGCAACCACTGCTCGCCGGGATCGTCAGGGCCTTGGGCGGAAAACGTGGCGGTCAGGCAATGGGCCTCAATGTCTTATAAATTAGCCCTCTTCGTTTGGATGCCCCCGCAGGAAACTGCATTGTTGACAAGGCGGTCAGCGGTCGCATGAAACGTGAATCCCTTCTCGCTCACTTCGCTGCCACCGTTGCCACCGTCCGCTTCACCTCGCCACACTGCTTCATCTCCGTCGCGTAGTAAGGGTTGGCAACTTCGTCGGTGGTCTGGAGCCACCGTGACTTCTTCATTGGGCAGAACAGGACGTAGAGCTTGTCGGCGACCGCGACCGACGGCGGGCAGCCCTCCGCCATCGCGATGACCGCTTCACTTAATGGGGTGAAGAGCTTGCGCTGCTCGGCCAACGGCTTGCCCTTGAGCGCGGCGGCGGCCTTGAGGATGTTTCGGGCGTGGGCCTGCGCATCGGGCGGCGTGACGTCGACCAGCTTCTGGGCCGCGACGATCAGCGGCTCGACGTTCAGCGGACCCTGTGGCGGCTTGGCCGCCCCGAGCGCCTTGGCCATCTCCAGGTACGGCGCGAACACCGCGTCCACGTCGGTCGACCACGTGAGCTTCGCGCCCGCCGTTACGGCGGCTTGGGTCGTCGAACTCTGAGTGCTTGGATCAACCGGGACCGAAGCGTTTGCTTCCATCTCGCCGGACATCGGCATGCCGGCGGGAACTTTGTTCGTCGTTGTCGTGGCAGCGGCGGCGCCGTTGTCCTTCCCCGCCAGCAGCCGGTCGTCCAGGTGCTTTTGAACGGCCTCGCGCATGCGGCTCTCGGCGTCGAGCAGGAACTGGCCGCTGGTCACGACTTGCTCGCCGGGCGCGAGGCCCTCCAGGATTTGGATCATGCCGTCGCCGCTGGAGACGCCGGCCTTCACCTTTCGCGGCTCGAACCGGCCCTCGCCCGCCGACACGAACGCGATCTGCCGCGTGCCGGTGTCGATGACGGCCTCGCGGGGCACCAGGAGCGCGTCGTCCGCCAGCTCGGCGGTGATCTGCGCCGTCGCGTACATGCCCGGGCGCAGCGTGAACTCGGCATTGGGTAGCGCGACGCGCACGGTGGCCGTGCGGGTGGCCGGGTCCAGGTGCGGGGCAATGAAGATCACCTCGCCTTCGATCTGCCGGCCGGGCGCCGCATCGACGGTTGCGATAACTTCCTGCCCGAGCTTGATGAACGGCATGTCCTGCCCGTAGACCTGCGAATCCAGCCAGAGCAGGGAATGGTCAACGATCCGCAGCACGCGGTCGCCCGCCTTCACGGCCGCCCCCTCGACCACCATTTTTTCGGTGAGATGACCGGCGATGGGGCTGAAGAAGGTGACGGTCCGCGGGGCGCGGTCGAG
>JACCSI010000708.1 GCA_013813075.1 Acidobacteriota bacterium
AGCCACACGCGATGCTCGGTCCTCACGCCGTCTGTAGGCCAATACGCCGCCCAATCGGCCGCACCAGCGTGACGCCAACCAGGACGAGCCCCGCCGCGGCCGACAACCATGCGCCGACGACCTTGGACCAAGGCACGAAGGCAAACTCGACGCGGTGCGTGCCGCTCGGCACCACCACGCCCATCATTGCGATATTCGCGCGATGAAGGCGCGCCGCCGCGCCGTCGATCCGTGCCTCCCAGCCCGGGTACCAGATATCGTTGAGCACCAGAAACCCGCCGTCTCCTTCGACGTCGATGCGGACGTTGCCGTTGGCGCCTGCGACGGCACGCACTTGTCCGCGCCGATGGTGCGGTGCACCGTTCACACCTGCAGGAGGATCCTCAGGCGATACAAGTGCTGTATCAATGGGATCGAAGCGGGTGCCGTCGGGAAGGATCGATTGGCGCATGGCCTCGCCTTGATCGGTCTCGCTGATGGCGAGCACGCGGTTGGCGATCCACGCGCGCGGCATCGCCCGGCGGTTCTCGATGACCACGAACTCCTGCTCGTTCTCCGCGTCTTCGTCGCGACCGCGATCGCTCGCCAGCGACGTGCGGAAGCGGCGCACTTCCCGCCAACGCGTCTCGTCATTCAACATTAGCGGCACGAACGACTGCGGCAGCTGGGTGCCCCCGATGCCCACGAGCGTCAGCCGATCGAGCACCATCCAGCCCGCAAACACCGACTGAGTCAATTCGATCTGCTCGATCTCGATCGGAGATTTCAGGACGACCGTGACCAGAAACCGCGACTCGTCATCGGTGGAATCGCCAAACGGCCGCGCACGAGCGTGCTTCACGCGATCGCGTACGTCCGCTCGCTGGTGCGCCGCCTCCGACAGGTCGATGCCCGCCCGCAGTGGATGCTCCTGGCTGGTGCCGTCGGCCGCGATCAGGCGCACGGCACCGACATTCGTGCCCTGCGCGGTATCCTCGGCACACCGCAGGTAGCCGACGAAGGCGATGGCCGACACCACCCCCTGTGTTTGCGGCGACAAGCGCAGCGTCGACGGCTGTGACGCTCCGCACTTCGGCTGTCCTACCGCGAGGCGCAAAGGTTCTTCGGACCACTGGTAACCGTCTTGCTGGAACGTCTCTTCCGCGTCAATCAGTTTCGTCTGCGCGACGAGATAGCGGGTACCCATCAGGTCCAGTCCGACGTCGTCCGGCCGCAACGCCTGGGGGTTGACGTCGCCCTGTTTGCCAATCGTTGACAGTGCGTTGAAGTGGGTCAGGAGCATGCTGTTGTACCCGCTCGCACTTCGCACGCGCCACACTTTGGCGAACTGGCCCCCGACCACCGGGTCGCTCGCGGAACCGTGAAGCGCCACGACGCGCTGCCCCGCCGCCGTCAGCTCGTCACGCAGCCATGCGGTGTGAACACTGGGCTGGAGAACTGAAGGCGGGACGAGATGTGGAAACCTGAACCCGGCGGAAGTGATCTCAACGAACTGGCTGCCAAGTAAGTCAGCGCCCAGTATCGCGACGAAGACGATGGCGGCGACGGAGGCCGCGCGCGAGCGAATCCGCGCCAGCAGCAGTGCCACCGTCACGGTCGCCACGAAAAACGTGAGTTGCAGCGGCACCGTCGTCTGAAAGTAACCCTCGGTCAACAGCGCCCACGTGTGCGATTCCACCTCCCCGGCGCGCTCTGTCCACAGCATCCAGAATCCGGCGGCCATTATTCCCGCGAGTACGCACGCGGACGCCATAACACGTCGCCCAGGCCGTTCGATGCGGGGCAGGGCCGCCAATCCAAAGCTCGCCAGCGTGATGACTCCGAAGGTGGCAAACACGAGATGCCGCGACAGGATGCGGAACTTATCGTAAAGGGGTATGTGATACGCGAGCCTCGCTACGGGCGTGGCAACCCCAAGTGCGAGCAGGACGGCGATCACCGCTACGATTGCCCAGAACCACACGCGCCAGTTACCGCGCGCCGTCGTTAATCCGACGCCCGCCAAGAGCAGGACTGGCAAACCCACATACACCGGCACCTCTCGTCCCTCATGCACCACCATCGGATAAACTGCGCCGAGCGCGTCTCGGAGCGTCATCGAATACGCTGTGAGCTGCTCGAAGCTCACCTGATCGCGCATGACATAGCGGCTCGC
>JACCSI010000503.1 GCA_013813075.1 Acidobacteriota bacterium
CTTCTGGTCCGCGTCGGGCATCATCGCAGGTGTGTTCCTGCTCTTCGTGCTGGCGCTCGGCGTTGCCGAACCCTCACAACAACCGCAACCCACAACCATTCCCGAGATGTGGGACGCGTGGTGTGCCCGCTGCCACGCGCAGGATGGTTCCGGCAAGATGCCCGAGCCGACGATTACCGTCGAGCCAATGGACTTCACCGACTGCAGGGTCACGTCGCCCGAGCCTGACGCGGACTGGCAGCTCGCCATTTCACACGGCGGTCCGGCGGTCGGACTGTCATCGGAGATGCCGGCGTTCGGAGACTCCTTGACCGCCGACCAGGTCAGTGGATTCGTGGCGCACATGCGCACGCTCTGCCGCGATACTGGCTGGCCAAGCGGGAACACCAACTTCCCCCGTCCGATTGTCACCGAGAAGGCATTTCCCGAGAACGAGTTCGTGCTGCTGCCCTCGGTTTCTCACGACAGCGCCGCGATCGCCGCGGTGTACGAGCGGCGGTTTGGCAAACGCAGCATGTGGGAGGTTGCGCTTCCCGTTCACAGCCGCGACGGCATTGACGACATCGAAGTTGCCGTGAAGCAGGTGCTGTACTCGACCAATTCGCACATCCTCTCCGGCGGACTCGAGGTAGTGGTCCCGACAGGCCTGGTCGAGCCGTATCTCGCGTTCGGTGCGTCGCGAGGAAGCATGTACTTTCAGGCGCAGACAAAGCTCGAATTGCCCGCGCGCCGCGACCAAGCCGAGCGCGCCTTCGTTTACAACCTGTACGCCGGTCGCGACACCTCGAACAGTCCTAATACGTGGACCCTTGGTGTTGAACTGAACGGCGAGAACCGCGAGCTCGCGATAACGCCGCAGCTGCGCAAGGGACTCACGAAAACCGGCGCGCTTGGCGCATCGCTCGGTGTGCAGATTCCGCTGAATCGGCGGGACCGGCAACACACGCGCGTCATCGGCTATTTGCTGTGGGAATACCTCGAACCAGTCAGGGCCCGACCATGAAACCGAAGTGCATGCCGCTGAAGACGACGTTCCGGATGCTGAAACACGGCGCCGTCGTGACTGGCGTGTGGATGCTGTTCGCCGGTCAGCTATGGTCACAAAGCCAGGGCGCCATCTCTGGCACCGTCATGACCAAGGCGTCGGGGTCTCGGCCGGTGCGCCTCACGATCGATCAGCGTGTCTGCGGTAACGCATTGCAGGACGAAGGCATCGTCGTCGATGCGGCGGGTCACCTGGCCAACGCCGTGGTCACGCTCGTCGGCGTCAAGGCGCCGAACGGCAACCCTGCGGCCGCAGGCGTGATGAATGAGAAGTGCCGCTTTTCTCCGCATGTCCAAGTCGTGAAGCCGAACGCGATGCTGACGACGTCGAGCGCCGATCCTGTTTTGCACACGACCAACGCGCAGACCGAGAGCGGTAAATCGCTGTTCAACGTCGCCGTGCCGGTGCCGGGCATCAAAATCAACAAGCCGGTACACGGGGCCGGCATGGTGCGTCTGAGCTGCAATACGCATCCGTGGATGAAGGGGTGGGTCGTAGTGACCGACGACGTGACCGTTGTCACAGGCGCCGATGGCGCGTTCACGCTGCCCGAGGTGCCACCTGGCAAATACGAATTACGCGTGTGGCACGAGTCGCTGAAAGGTGCAACGCAGACGGTGGTCGTCAGCGCTGGTCAGCCGGCGAAGGTGACGTTTGAGCTTCGCTGAGCCTCATGGCTCGCGCACCGCAACTCGTCCCACGACCCGAATCCAATTGATCCGCCCCGCACCGTCGCGCACGAACTCAATTGACTGGCCACGATCCGGCCCGTCCGTGACCACGACGCGATCGGGCCCGTAGAACGCCACCGGCATCTCTGGCCCGGCGGCGCGATTATCGGGTGCGTCCTGGACCGTCAGGCGCGTTCCCTCACGACGCACGACAACGGCGTTGGTAGGACGCCGGTAGCGGCCGACGTAGGGTGCCGGATCGGGTTGAGCATCGAGCGGTTGCACGGCGGGCAACGTCTCCACGAGACCACGATGCGCAATCGCCTGGTTGGCCGCAAAGGTCGCCCCCAGATACGACTGCAGCGCCGCACGCTCCACGTCCTGAACCAGCCGCCATCCGTTGCTGGAATTGGTGAGAACGGCGATGGCGAAGTTGCGCTCCGGGGCGATCTCCAGCAACAGGATGTGACCGCCCAACGTGCCGCCGTGCGACGCCGTGCGAATCGGTCCGAGGCGCCGCAAATGCCACGCGATGCCGATCTCGTCGTCCGTGCCCTGCTTCGGCAATTGCGGCGTTTGGAGCAATTCGATCGATGCCCGCGCCAAGATCCGCTCGCCGCGGGCGTTGGTGCCATCGCCCAGATGAAAGCGCGCATAGGCCAGCAGATCCGCCATGCACAGGCCGACACCACCGGCGGTGACGCTGGTGGCTGGGGAAAACGGTCGGATCAGCGTCGGTATCAGGTCGCGGGTCGCGTGTCCGGCGGCAAATCGATTGGTGATGAAATCCCCAGCCGTCGTGCCTGCGTGTTCCAGGCCGAGCGGCTGGAACACCAATTCCCGCATCGCACGATTGACCGACATCCCTGTCACCGCTTCGATCACGCGGCCGGCAATGCTGAAGCCGGCGTTGTTGTAGCTCCATGCCGCTTCCGGGGGCGCCACCTGCATCAGATCCGTGATCGAGGAGACGAAGTTGCGGAGCGTCTCTTCCCCACGGTCGGGAGCAGAGACTTGACCCTCCCATCCGGCGCTGTGCGTCAGCAGATGCCAGATGGTGACATCGCGACTGACACCTTCGTCGCGGACCCGGAAGTCGGGCAGATACTTGCGAACCGGCGCGCGTAGCTCGATCTTTCCCTGCTCAACCAGGCGCATCATCGCCGTGGCCGCAAACGTCTTCGAGATGGAGGCGATGGGAAACACCGTATGCTCGGTGACGGGCAGCGGATCCTCAATATTGGTCACGCCGACGCCGCGGATGGAGATCGCCCCGTTGTCGATGATGCCGACAACGGCGCCCGGCACACCGTGCTCGCGCAGCTTGCCGGTGGCCAGGGCCGCCATCGCTTCGAACCGCGCATTCGTCGGCGTCTGCGCCGGCGCCGCCGACCCGGTTAACGCCAAGAGCGCGGCGACTGGACCAATGAGCTTCAATGCTGTGTTCATGGCCTGGTTACTCAGCCGATCGCGGGTGAGGCGACAGTCTTCTCAACCAGCTTGAGAAATGCCTCAATCGTCTTCCCGAGGTGTGGCTCGGGTGTGTCTTCTTCCTTGCAGTGCGACAGCCCGCGTGACGAAAACGCGAACATCATCACCACTGGCATATGCGGCACCATTTCGGCAGCATCGTGCAGGGGACCCGACGGCAATCGCGGTGCATCACCAGTCACTTCTCGAACGGCTTGCGCACAAAGTTCGATGAGCGTCGGGTCGAATGGGCGCGGCTCGATCTGCCACACCCGGCGCCACTCGACGCTGACATTATTGTTCGCGGCGGCGTGAGATGCCGCGTGCTTCGCCTCGGCAAGCATGAGCGCGAGCACCTCCACGTCGAGCGCACGCTGATCGAGCGAGATCTCGCATACACCGGGAATCGCGGTGACGATACCCGGTTCGGTCTTTACGATACCGACGGTGCACACCACCCCGCCCGGGCCCGGCTTCGAGTGACGGCGGGCGATCTCGCGAAACTGCAGGGCGCTCTCGGCGGCGGCAAGGAAGGCGTCTCTGCGCATCGCGATTGGCGTAGAACCCGAGTGCGCCGCCTGGCCGACGAAACGTAGCATGTGACGTTCGACGCCGAACGTGCCGAGCACC
>JACCSI010000510.1 GCA_013813075.1 Acidobacteriota bacterium
CGCCTTGCGCGCGAGCCGCGTCCTGACGGTCTGGAAGATTCTGGCGGTTGCCGCGCAACTGTGCGTCGGCGTGAGTGCTGACCGCGAGAAAAGCGGCCGCAAGCATTACAACTGCTGTTCGTGCCATGAGATACACCTCGTCTGCCGTAACGTTGCAGGTTCAGTGCCACGGGAAACGTCACCCAGACACTACGAGCCCCAGGCTCGCACTCCAAAGCTGACCCACCATCAAACACGAGGAACGGCGTCTAGTCGCACGACGCTAGTCAGAAGCAGCGCCGCTCCGACTCCTGCGGCCGACGCGGCGCCTGCGGCCAACCATTGCCAATTACGTAACTCTACGTAATGATGACGTAAAGTTCCGTAATGAAGACCCACAACCCGTTCGTCTACGGCGAAATTGTCGGCGCCGCGGCCTTTGCCGACCGCGACGCGGAGCGGGCGCGGCTGGCGCAGGACCTGATGGAAGGGCAGAAGGTGTTCCTCATCTCGCCTCGCCGCTACGGCAAGTCATCGCTCATTCGGGATGTGATGCGCACGCTGTCCCAACAGCACATCCTGACGGTGGAAGTGACCGTAGCCGCGTCAAGTTCCTACATCGGGTTTCTCGAATCCTACGCACGCGCGCTCGTGGCCGCTGACACGCCGCCCAATCGGCTGCGGCGATGGGCATCGGAGCTGCTCGACAGCGTGCGACCCGAACTGCGCTTCGACGCGCGGCCCGGACGGGACGCGGCGTTCTCGCTTGCCTTTCCAGCCGTGCGAACCGCGCGTGAAGCCGCCAGGCTGGCGGCCGAAGTCTTTGCCTTGCCTGGCAAGATTGCCGCGGCGCGGCGGCAGCGCATGGCGATTGCGCTCGACGAGTTCCAGACCATTGCGACATTCGACGGCGGCAACGTCGAGCACGCGTTGCGGGCCGCCGTGCAGGACCAGCGGCAGGTTGGCTATGTGTTTGCCGGGTCGGAGCCGTCCCTGATGGAGCGGATGCTCACCCCGAAGCGACCGTTCTACAAGGCCGGACCGGTCATGCGGCTGGAGAAGATTCGAGAAGCCGAGTTCTCGGCATTCATCGAGGGGCGGTTCAAGGCCACTGGTTTGTCGTTCGAGCCAGGGCTGGGCGACGCCATCGTCGAGCTCGCCGCGAACGTTCCTTATGACGTGCAGCGCCTTGCGCACGAAGCGTGGGACGACGTTCGCGCCGCCAGAAGAAAGGCGATCGGCCTCGACGACTTGCATCAGACGCTGATCCGACTGCTCGGCGAGCAACAGATGGTGTTCGAGGAGTCGTGGCAACGCCTGACGCTGCCGCAACGTGCGGTGTTGCGTGCAATCGTGCTCGAAGGCGGTCGCGAACTGCTGTCCGCGGATGTGCGCACCCGGCATCGGTTGCCTGGCGCGTCAAGCGTTCAGTCGGCGCTGGCCGCCCTGGTCAAGCAGGACATCTGTCAAAAAGAGGACGGCCGCTACGTCGTCAACGACTCGCTTTACCGTGAGTGGGTTGTCCGCATCACGTATTGAGGTCCGCGCAGCACGCCGCGCACCGGGTCGCACCGAACGGAATTGCCGTCAAGCACCAAGGGCAGGCCTTGGTGGCGACCGCAATCGGCGCTCTGAAGCGGTTCGCCTGCCGCACCAGCAGGAACACCGCAAACCCAACGATCAGGAAGTGCACGATCTCGTTGATGAAGGCGCCGTACGCGAGCACCGGGATGCCCGCCTCCTTGGCCTGCACCAGGGATAACGGGGCGCCCTTGCTGTAATCGAGGATCACAAACAGGCTCGAGAAATCGGCGCCTCCCAGCAGCAGGCCGATCGGCGGCATCAAGACGCCTTCCACGAATGCCGTGACGACACGGCCGAACGCCGCGCCGATGACCACTGCCACTGCCAGGTCGATCACATTACCGCGAGCGATGAACGCGCGGAACTCCGTTAACATTTGTCAGGCTCCTCCCGGCGACACAGTAGCGCATTCGGTCGTGGCGCGCGCCGGACGCCGACTGTTTCGTCACGCGCTACAATTCGATCTAGATGATTCCGTACCACGACGAGAACGAGACGCAGCGGACCGCGTACGTGACGATGGCGATCATCGTGCTCTGTGCACTCGCCTGGGTCGTGCTGCAGGGCTTGGGCGCAGAGGGGTCGTTGGTGAGCTCGGTGTGCGAACTCGGACTCATCCCCGGCGAGCTGACGGGGATGCTGCGCGCCGGGATGTCCTTCCCGATGACCGAGGAAGCGCGCTGCGTGATCAACCCAGGGCCGCAGTACTTCAACGTGCTGTCGTCGATGTTCCTGCACGGCGGATGGATGCACCTCATCGGCAACATGTGGTTCCTGTGGCTGTTCGGCAACAACATCGAGGACTCGATGACGCGGCCGCGCTTTATCGCGTTTTATCTTCTCTGCGGCGTCGGCGCAGCCCTGGCGCAGGTGGTCGCGGCGCCGGACTCGTTTGTGCCGATGGTCGGTGCCTCAGGCGCGATTAGCGGGGTGATGGGGGGCTATCTGGTGCTGTATCCACGTGTTCGCGTGTTTACGATCCTGCCGCTCGGGTTTTTCTTCACCACCATCACCCTCCCCGCCTGGGGGATGCTGGTCTACTGGATGGTCATTCAGATATTCGGCGGGCTGGCACAGAGCGTGGCAAAGCAGGGTGGCGGCGTGGCGTTCTGGGCGCACATCGGCGGGTTCGTGGCGGGCGTCGTCCTGATCAAGATATTCGCCAAGAGCAATCACATCGCTGCGCACGAGGCGCAGGATTATCGGCCTCAGCGGGTCGGTTGGGGCGAGTAGCGAGAGGCTCGGAGCACCAGCAGCCGGTTGACCAGCCACGACAGCAGTATCAGCAGCGAGGCCGTGACAGCGATGCGCATGGCCGACACGTAGACCCATACTTGGAGTACGACAACCAACGCGTTGCCGCCAATCATCACGACAATGATCCAGAGGGTGGTGCTGGCGCTACCCATCCGTTTTTCCGGTGGCGACGCGAACGGAAGCCGCGGGTTGATGACCATCGTCAACTGCAGAGCAAGGTGTCCGACCAGGCCCAACATGGCTGCGTGCAACAGGGCGCGGCCGACATCGCCGCCGTAGCGCCACGCGAAGAGTGGCCAGAGCAGCCCGATGAACGGCAGCAGGAAATAGGCAACCGTGACGTTCTTCAGGGCGATCACGAGGCGTCCTGTGTTAGACGGCGTGACGGCGTAGATCCACGCGGCGCGATAGGCGTCACTCGCGCCCAGTTGCTGGGTGAGAATGGACGGGAACAGCAGCACGGCCATGGCCATCAAGTCGGGGCCGCCATCGCCAAAGTCCATGAACAGGTAGATCAGGACCATGGGCACGATGCCGAAGATGCCCAGCCGGACACGATTGTCGTGGCGAAAATGCGCGAGCACGAGCAAGGACACCGCACGGCCCTCCGCACGCGAAAAGAACCATGCCCGACGCGGTGCGCGACCCGCATGACCCCGGATCGGCTCGGGCGTGGCGGTCAGCGGCAGGGCACCGAGACGCTCGGCGTAGTCCTCGCCAAGACGTCCGCGTAGCGCGCCGATGAGCGCCGCCAGAATGGCGATGGAAAGCGCCGCACGTATCCAGGTCTGCGCGGTCGCGACGCCGGTTGCGATCTCGAGATAGCTGGCGAACCAGGCGGGCGGCAGCAGCAAGAGCCACTTTTCGCGCGGCATCGCCATCCCGCTGATGGCGCCCCGCCCCGCGGTTTGCATCACCACCATGAAACCGCCGTACGCCAGAATGCCAAGGCCCATCTGCAAGTAGCCGAGCGCACGTTGCAGTCGTGCCGCGCTCACTCTGCGAAGAATCGCACCGTAGCCGGCCACCAATGCCAGGGTGAGGGCCAGCGCGCACGCGTAAAGCGCGGTTGCCGCGGCCACCCCGCGGGCCGCGCTGACACCGTGCGCGAGGGTGAATGCGATAACTGGCGGGTAGGCCATCAACGTCGTGACGAGGAACGTGTGAAACAGGACGTTGGTGAGGCGGATCGCCAGAAAGGTACGGGAAGACACCGGTCTCGGCGCCAGGATGGCGTAATCGATGGTCGACAGGATCGTGGCGCCGTGTTGAGTCAACACCGACGTCGAGACAACGAACGTCATGTAGGTCAGCGTCAAGGTGCCAGTCAGCAGCACGTCCGGATTCAGCACGACGAGCACTGCGGCGGCCATCCCGAACATGCCAAAGACGACGGCCATCATCAGCCAGCCGCCGAGACTTCGCAGCGAGTAGCTGGCCGTGGCCTGTGCGGCCGGGGGCCGGAAATCGCCGCGAAGCAATGTGCGGCTGACAGCTTTCCATTGCTCGTAATCGATGCCGGCTCTTGCGAACAACGCCGCCATCAGCGGTCAAGGGCACGCAGAATGTCGCCGCTAATCAAGCCGGCGTCGCGCACTCCGGTGAGCTTGGCGAACGCCTCGTCCAGGCTCGCCGATTCGGTCGCGGCCGCAATGTCGGCCGGCGACCCGGCCGCAATCTGCCGTCCCTTGTCGATGACGACGATCCGTGTGCAGACCCGCTCGACCACGTCGAGGATGTGGGAGCAAAACAGAATCGCACGTCCCTGACTGGCCAGGTTCCGCAGCAGTTCCTTGACGACGCGCGCCGAATTCGCGTCAAGGCCATCGAGCGGCTCGTCGAGAATCAGCACCTCCGGCCGGTGGATGAGCGCCGCGGCAAGCACCACTTTCTGCTTCATGCCTTTCGAAAAAGCGCTCAGCCGCTGATGGCGGACGCCGCCGAGGCCAAGCAGGTCCAGCAACTCGTCACGCCGCGCTGCGGCGGCGGCGGGGTCGAGGTGATGGAGCGCAGAGATCACCTCAAGAAACTCCGAGGCCGTCAGGGTTTCGTACAGCACCGGCTGCTCGGGCACATAGCCGAGACGCTGTTTGGCCTCGAGTGGCTGCCCGACGATGTCGAAGCCGGCGATGGTGGCGCGCCCAACGGTGGGGCGGAGGAGGCCCGTGAGAATCTTGACCGTGGTGGACTTGCCGGCGCCGTTGGGTCCGAGCAGGCCGAGTATTTCCCCAGCGGCGACGCGCAGGCTGAAGTCGTGCAGCGCCCATGTCTCCCCGTAGGCGCGGCCGAGACCTTCGGTCGAGATCATGACGGGGAGTCTACAAAAGTTCAAGTTCGAGGCACAAAGTTCGAGTTCGCAGTTCGCAGTCTGGGGCTCTCCCCTGC
>JACCSI010000517.1 GCA_013813075.1 Acidobacteriota bacterium
GCGTCTCGTCGCGCTGTCTGCCGCCGTTCTGACGCTCGGCGTCGGGGCGGTAGCACAGTCTCCACGGCACAACGTCGTGCTGATCACCCTCGACGGCGCACGTGCGGCCGAAATGTTTGGTGGTCTCGACGTCGACATTCTGCGCTCGACGCTGGCCGACAAACAGAAGGTGGAGGACACGCCGACGTATAAACGGTTCTGGACGCCCGACGCGCAGGTGCGGCGCGAGAAGCTGATGCCGTTCTTCTGGGGGACGCTGATGCGAGAGCACGGATCCATCGCCGGCAACCGGGCGCTCGGCAGCCGTGTGCGCCTGACGAATCGGCATTGGTTTTCCTACCCCGGCTACTCGGAGATGCTCGTGGGCCGCACGCAAGACGACGTCATCAAGAGCAACGATCGGGTGCAGAATCCGTCACGTACCGTGTTGGAGTTCCTGCGCGAGCGGCTCGGCGCACCGCGTCAGGGTGTCGCCGTGTTTGCTTCGTGGAATGTCTTCAACGCGATCGCCGAATCACAAATGGGCGCACTCACGATCAATGCCGGCTTCGAAGCCTACGACCATCCGGACCCGCAGATCACGGCGCTGAACGACTTGCAGTTCAAGACACCGACACCGTGGGACAGCGTCAGACACGACGCCTACACGGCGCGCTTCGCGATGGCGCATCTGGACACCTTCAGGCCGCAGGTGCTGTATCTTGCGCTGGGCGAGACCGACGACTGGGCGCACGACGGCCGCTACGACCTCGTGCTGGATGCGTTCGCCCGCACCGACGACATCCTGCGCACGTTATGGACTTGGCTACAATCGCAGCCGGAGTACCGTGGTCGCACGAGCATCCTGATCACGACCGACCACGGTCGCGGGAGGGGCGCCGACGGCTGGCGCCATCACGGCGAGAAGCATGCGGGCTCCGACGAGACGTGGATGGCCTTTGTTTCGCCCCACATGTCGGCACGGGGCGAGTGGCGGGCGGATGCCGCACCTATTGAAACACGGCAGGTGGCGGCGACGCTGCTGCGGTGGATGGGCATCGACGTCTCTGCTTTCGCCGGCGCCGCTCCCCCTATTGTCAAGTGAGGAACACTCTGGACGGGTGAGCCATTCGCAGTCGTGCCCGCGGCAGCCTGAAACGCAAGGGCTCAGCAAGGATGATCTCCGCGTGATTTACGACCGCTGTGTTCCCATCTGCTGTTGCAACGCTTCGCGTCGGGCCACCAGGTGCGCGAACTGGCGACGAGCGCGCACCAACATGACGACGGCGACGCCGACGAGCGCGGCTTCCAACGTGGCGGCGAGGTACGGCGTGTCCCCGAGGCGGCCCTGGTAACCCACGACGGCAAAGAAAACCGTGAACACGCCGCTGAAAATTACCCCCATGGCGGCGGCGAGGATGCGGTGCCGAGCCAGCAAGACGCTACGCGTGGTCAGCACCCATGCGGCATAGGCGGTCCACGCGCCACCGATGCCGACCATCAGAGCGAACGCCAGCTGCGTGCGCAGGGGAAGTCCGGACTCAGTGGTCCATAAGGTGGCGATGCCGATCGTCATGGCCGATGCGCACAACAACAGGGCGGTGTGACCGGCGCGGCCGCGCGTGGACAGCTCGACGTCGACCATCTGTCGAATACGTTCCGGGGCAATCATGGTGTCACTCCTTGGGCGATGAGCTGTTGGCGCAGCATGTGGCGGGCGCGATGGAGACGCGATTTGACGGTACCGACGGGAATGCCCGCCACGTCCGCGATTTCGTTCAGCGACAGGTCGTTCAGATAGAAGAGCACGAGCATCTCGCGCTCGATCACCGGCAGTCGCTCGAGCTCCTCTTCCATCAGACCAATATCGTCGATGTCAGCGTTGCTGTCGGCTGCGGCGGGAAGGTCGAGATTTTCGATCGAAGCCTCCAGAGGCGTGGCGTAACGGATGCGCAAGCGATCCATGAGCACGCGTCTGGCGATGCCGTAGAGCCACGCGCGCAGCCTGCTGCGGTCACGCAGCTGGCCAAGGTCGCGGCGGACCCGCAGCCAGATATCCTGGGTCGAGTCGTCTGCGGCTTCGTCGCTGCCGGTCAGACGTCGTGCGTATTGCCACAACCGCACATGCCATCTGTCGATCAGCTCGTCGAACGCGGCTCGCTCGCCGAGCTGGCAGCGAATTACCAGGAACTCGTCCTCCCGGCTCCCGTGCGCCAAATCACCGTGCGACGCGCTGTCGGCCATCCTGCTGCCCCCCGTTCCGTACTATCGGGACTATCGTGTAAAACCGCGCCACAGCGCGCTCGGCACTTCTGTGGAACCGGTGTCCAGAGCGCTTTGGCGCCGCCTACGTCCCGTGCGACCGATTCATTCATGGAGTCGGGGTTTCCGTCAAAAGGTTCACTTGAAGTAATCTCCTCGACAGGAGTGAGCGCATGGCAGACCACGACCAGCTCGATCGCAGAGTGTTTCTTCAGACCGCCGGCATCACGGCTCTTTGGGGCGCGGTGGGCGGCGGGGTCGCGGTGGCGACGGCACAAGGCGCTGGCGCGGCGCCGCCATGGAAGGGGAAGTTCGATTTCGACACCGTTTACAACCGGTTCGGGACCGACTCGATCAAGTTTGATCGCCAGCTACGGCTGTACGGCAAGGGCAGCGTCGAGGTCGGCATGGGCATTGCCGACATGGATTTCAAAGCCGCGCCGGCCATCACCAAGGCGTTGAAGCAACGCGTGGCACACGAGAACTGGGGCTATCTCGATATGCCGCGCCCCTTCATTGATGGCATCGTCGCGTGGAACAAGCGGCGCTACGGCGTCGATATCAATGCGGACCAGATGGTCATTTCGGGCGGTGTCCATCCGGCGCTGATGTCGGCGCTGCAAACGTTCTCCCCGCGCGGCAGCAAAGTTCTGATGCTGACCCCGATCTACAACGGCTTCTACTCGGACCTGAACTACCTTGATCTCAGGGCCGAAGAAAGCCCAATGACGCTGGCCAACGGTCGCTACGCGATTGACTTCGACGACTTCGAACGTCGCATCGGCCCCGACACCGGTTCGTTCATTCTGTGCAACCCGCACAACCCGACGGGGAATTGCTGGAGTGCCGACGACCTGATGCGTCTTGGCGAGATTTGCCTGCGCCGTCGCGTTGTGGTGCTCGCCGACGAAATCCATTGCGACTTCGTGACCAGGGGCCACAACTACGTGCCGTTTGCCAGCCTGCCAAACAAGGCCGTGGTTGACAACAGCCTCACCTTCAAAGCCGCGAGCAAATCGTTCGGCCTTGCGGCGCACAAAATCGCGTGGTTCTACTCGACCAACGACGACTACATGGCGCGGGTCAAAGTCAACCACTGGATCGACCTCAACACGCTGGGCGTCGTCGCCAACCACGCCGCCTACGCTGGCGGCGAGGACTGGCTGGATGAAGCGGTCGAGTACATCGACGGCACGCAGGATTTCGTCGAGCACTACATTAAGGCGAACATCCCATTAATCAAGCACGTCAAGCC
>JACCSI010000523.1 GCA_013813075.1 Acidobacteriota bacterium
AAGGCGCCCAGTGTCCGGGATGTTCGCACCATCGCAGCGATGACGGCGCCAGGACTGGTGCTCGGCACGCTCAACTACATGGCACCAGAGCAATTGAGCGGCGCCGCGGTCGATAACCGATCCGATCTGTTTTCCGCAGGCGTGGTGCTCTACGAAATGCTCGCATCCCGGCTGCCGTTTCCCGGCAATACGCTCGCCGAGATCGCCGACCACATCCTGCACCACGAGCCGGACGCAGTGGCGCGCTACAACTATGCGGTACCGGATGACGTCGAGAAAATCGTGCGCAAGGCGCTGCAGAAGCATCCCGACTTCCGCTATCAGACGGCCCGGGATCTTTACATCGATTTACTGACGGCGCGCCGCCGCCCGAACGCCGACTCGTCGCACAACCGCGGCTTGAGCTCGTGGCTCAGCCCGATCGATTTTGCCGATGCGGCCTCGCCCATGCCGATGGCACCGTCGGCCCCGGCGCGCGTCGCGGTCTTGAACTTCGCCAACATCACGGGCAACGCCGCCGACGACTGGATTGGACAAGGCATTGCCGAATCGCTGACGGCGGACGTGGCGCGAATCAAGAGCGTCGCCGTCGTGCCGCGCGAGCAGATTTTCGAGCTGCAACGGAGCCTCAACGAGCTCGGACGCGACATCAACCAGCGGCAGGCGATGGAGATGGGACGGCGTCTTGGCGCCACGGTCACTGTCAGCGGCGCATACCAGCATCTCGGCGATCGCATTCGGATCACGTCGCAGACAATCGAAGTCCTCACTGGGCGGCAGACCTCGACGATGAAGATTGACGGTCGTCTCGACGATCTGTTTGAGCTGCAGGACCAGCTGGTCACCGAACTGGCGGCCAGTCTGGAGGTCGAGGTCAAGCCGCAGGATCGCGATGCGATGCAGATGGCGGGCACGCAGAACATCGAGGCGTTCCAGGCGTATTCGCGCGGCATGCTCAACTTGCGACTGGCGGATCGTGACTCCATGGACCGCGCCATCGCGCTGTTAGAACAGGCGATCGAGCAGGACCCCGGTTACGTCGAAGCGATGGTGGAACTGGCCGGCGCGCTCGAGCTCAAGGCCTCGTTCCTGGCGGCGCCCACCCTGTTCGAGAAGAGTCTGGCGCTCGCCGATCGGGCGTTGGCCATCCGTCCCGACGACCCCGACGCCCACGTGCAAAGAGGCGACACGTTGTTGGCGTTGGGGCGCCCCGACGATGCGATCGCGGAGCTGCGGGAAGGGGTTCGCCTCAAGCCCGATCGGGCCGCGGCACACGGCAGTCTCGCGCGTGCGTACTGGCTGGGCCAGGGAAAAGTCGACCTCGCGATTACCGAGTTCGAAGAGTCGCGGCGGCTCAATCCGGAAGGCGGGTACACGGACCTGCAGCTGGCGATGCTCTACACCCTGCGTGGCGATTACGCGGCAGCGGAACAGCTCGCCCGGGAAGCCATCCGCCTGCAGGATCAGGCGATGTCGGGCGCGACTGGCCTGCTCATCGTTGGTGCGCACTCTCGCCTGGGGTATGTGCTGTATCGCACTGCCCGCTACGACGACGCCATTGCCGAATATCGGCGTGAGCTGGAGATGTTGTCGGTGGGAGATCACGTGCTGCGCGAGCGGACGTCGATCGAGCTGCAGCAGAAGCTCGGCGCGGCCTATCGTCGCAAAGGCGATCTTGCCGCGGCGGAGTTTCACGAGGCGCAGGCGATCGAGCGGTTCGGCGCCCGAGTGGCGGCAGGCGGTGACGAACCGTTCACGCGCTACTATCTCGCGTCGTTGTACGCGCTGCGTGGAGAAGCCGAGGCGGCCCGTCACCACCTCGATCGACCACTAGCCGACTTTAGCGCGTTCACTCACTGGCGCATCCGCCGCGACCCCGATTTCGACCTGGTGAAAGACCATCCGCTGTTCGACGTCTTCAATTCCTGAGCGCTCGACACCTGTCGCCGAATTTTCGCTTTCGCTGTTTAATCGTGTAGGATGAGCGTGCCATGACTGTCCCGGCGATCCGCGGGGTGGACCCGAGGCCCCGCAAGGAGCTGGCGTTGCAGGGTGCGCTGGAAAAGCTTGCGCCGGGCCCCTGGGTCGAGCGGCCCGACACCCCCGATGGCGTGGTCACGGCCGTGCGGCGCCTGGCCCCCGTCGAAGCGCGCTACGCGCCGTTTCCCCAAGCAATTGACCCACGGCTGCGGGCCGCGCTCGAACGCCGCGGCATCACCCAGCTCTATAGTCACCAAGCCGAGGCGTTCGCACATGTGGCGGCGGGCCGCAATATCGTGGTGACGACGCCAACCGCGTCGGGCAAGACGCTCTGCTACAACCTGCCGGTTCTCGACGCCGTGCTGCGCAATCCGGCGTCGCGTGCGTTGTATCTGTTTCCGACCAAAGCCCTCGCGCAGGACCAGATGGCGGAGCTGCACGAACTGGTCGGCGAGATCGGTGACGTTGCCGACGAGCCGATCGGCGTGCATACCTACGACGGTGACACGCCGGCAGACGCACGCCGCACGATTCGGACGCGGGCCCATGTCGTGCTCAGCAATCCGGACATGCTGCACTCCGGCATCCTGCCGCATCACCCGCGCTGGGCCAAGCTGTTCGAGAACCTCCAGTACATCGTCGTCGACGAACTGCACGCCTACCGTGGGGTCTTCGGCAGCCATCTGTGTAACGTGCTGCGCCGGATGCGGCGGATTGCGAAGCACTACGGCGCCGACCCGCAAATCATCTGTTCGTCAGCCACTATCGCCAATCCGCGCGAGCTGGCCGAGCGGCTTGCCGAGCGGCCGTTCGACCTGGTGTCGGAAAGCGGCGCGCCCCGGGGGGAGAAGTTTTTCGTCTTCGTGAATCCTCCGGTCGTCAACCGCGAGCTGGGTATCCG
>JACCSI010000583.1 GCA_013813075.1 Acidobacteriota bacterium
CATCGGGCGGGCCATTCGTATGGCCGGTGTTCGTCAACGGCATGCTGATCCACGCGCTCGGTGTCGGACTCCCGGCGGCTCTTGTTGCCGCTCGCGCGCGGGGGCCACGCTGACCAGAGCGGGATCCGGACACTTCTCGCGAAGAGGCCGACGACGGGTATACTCCGCGGAGCTTCGTTAGAATCGCCAGTCGCCAAGCCACTGTTTCTCGAAAGGTTTCCATGTCTCGTCTTTGCGTCGCAGTCCTGAGTGCGCTGGTGCTGAGCGCCATGGCGTCTGCCCGCACGTCCGACGCGCAGACCCCACCGAACGCGTCCCGGCAGCTGGCGGTGCTGTCACTCATTGACGTCAAGCCCGAGCTGATGAGCGAATTCGGCGCCCTGCAGGCGGAGGTGATGACTGCGCAACGCGTGGGCGGCCAGCCGTGGCGCGAAACGTGGAACACCGCGACGTTTGGATACCCGTATCGTGTCGCAGTGCTCAGCCCCGTTGACGGATTGGGACAGCTCGATGGGCAGACCTACACCGTCAAGGGGGTCGGCGCCGCCGCCGCCACAGCCCTCAACGCGCGGGCGCGCCCCATGATCGATCGCCAGCAGATTCTGTTGCTGCAGGTGCGGCCGGACCTCGAGATCGGCACGCGCCCTGCCAAGGGCGGCCTCGGCGTGATCTCGTATATCAGCGTGTCGACGGGTCGAGAGGTTGATATGGAACGAGTGCTGCGGACTGACGTTCACGCAGCGCTGCGAAAAGCCGCAGTGACTTACTACGGAGTGTCGCGCGTCGTCTACGGCGGCGATACGAACCAGTACGTGACACTTCTGATGTTCGAGAACTTCACCGAGCTCGACCGCGGCCATCCCCTGGAACGGGTGCTGGGCGCCGATGGCTTTGCCGCGCTCCAGGGCAAGCAGGCCGGCGTCATCGCCAAACTCGAACGACACGTCATTCGCTACAACGAAGCACTCAGTTTTCGTCAGGCGGCGGCAAAGCCCTGACAACAGTGGACTCGGGACGCTGCTGGCTTGACCGACCGCTGCCGCCGCTGAGCAGACTGACGAGCTGGCGGTAAGCACGCGCCTCGTGGGTGAAGCCTTGCGCCGCGTTCAGGACGTGCCCCTTGCCGTTTTGACGCCGCTGTGCATTCGGGAACACGCCGTCCCGACCTCACCTGCTAGCCTTAGTAACGTCACCGCATGCGGCAACACGTGACCAAGGGGGTGCGAATCTGGACGACCCGGTGAAATCGATCAAGCCCTGGGTGACGTTTGCGGGCGGTGTGCTCGTCGTCGTCGTCCTGTACTGGGCGCAGGCCGTGCTGGTGCCGTTTGCACTCGCGCTCCTGTTGACGTTCGTCCTGACACCACCCGTCACCTGGCTGCAGCGTTGGGTGGGCCGGGTGCCAGCGGTGTTGCTCGTGGCCACCCTGGTGTTCGCGCTACTCGGTCTTGCCGGCTGGGGCGTGACGCGGCAGATGAATCGTCTGGTCGATGACCTGCCCGGCTATCGCGCCAACATCCGCGAGAAAATCGCCGACGTGCGCGGGGCGGGCAAGGGAGGCACGGTCGAGAAACTGCAGGAAACGCTGGAAGGCATCAAGACCGATCTCGACGCGGACGCGCCAAAATTACCAGCTGCGCGCGCCGTCGTCGTCACCCCCGATCAGTCGGGGTGGATGTCGGGCTTCGCGTGGCTCGGACCTCTGGTGGGACCGCTCGGGAAGGCGGGTCTGGTCGCGGCGATGGTCATCTTCATGCTGCTCGAGCGACGCGACTTGCGCGACCGCCTGATCGGGCTGATCGGGCGCGGCCAACTGGCGACGACGACGAAGGCCTTCGACGAGGCGGGTAGTCGCGTCAGCCGGCAACTGTTGATGCAGTCGCTGGTGAGTGGGCTGTACGGCATCGCGGTTTACGTCGGGCTGTATTTCCTCAACGTCCCCTACCCCATTGTCTGGGCGATGCTGGGGGCGGCATTTCGCTTTATTCCGTACGTCGGTCCTGCGCTTGGCGCCGGCGCGCCAATTCTCGTCAGTCTCGCGGCGCTCGATGGGTGGACCAGCCCGTTGATGGTCATCGCTCTGTTCCTGGTCCTCGAACTCTTCACGAATCTGGTGCTCGAAACGGCGCTCTATGCGGGGGCCGCAGGAGTGTCACAGGTGGCGCTGCTCGTCTCGGTCGCGTTCTGGACGTGGCTGTGGGGGCCGCTCGGGTTGCTGATGGCGTCGCCGCTCACCGTTTGCCTCGTCGTGCTCGGGAAACACGTGCCCGGCCTGGCATTCGTCGGTACGCTGATGGCCGACACCTCCGCGCTCCCCCCTGAGCACGGCTACTACCAGCGGCTACTGGCGCGCGACCAGAGTGAAGCGGCGGAACTGATCGACAGCCACATCAAAACCGAACCACCGTACACGGTATACGACACGCTGATGCTGCCGGCTCTCAGTTACGCCGAGCGCGATCGACTGGAGCAGCGTCTGTCCATGGAAGAAGAAGCCGCAGTCGTCGACGCCACGAGGGAGCTGGTCGCGGACGCAGCTGAAAGTATCCGCCGTCACGCCGACGCACTGTCCGCCGCGGCGCCGGTCGCCGCCACTGAGGGCCCGGCGGTACTCGGACCGCGCGATCCGATGGACGTTCTCGGCTACGCCGTCAACGGCGTCAACGACGAAGTCGCACTCTCGATGCTGACGCGCCTGGTCGGCGACCTCCCCATCTGTGTGGAAATTCTCGGCACCCGGATGCAGGCGCAAGAACTGGTATCGCTGGTGCGCGATCGGAAGTTCTCCGTCGTGTGCTTCGCTGATCTGCCACCGAGCCCTTCGTCTAAAACGCGGTATCTGGTGAAGAAGCTTCGCGCGGCATTACCCGAGGTGCGGATCGCGGTCGGACGATGGGCGCCGCCGGGGCTGGCGGATGAAAGCGCCCAGGCGCTCGTGGATGCGGGCGCGAATCATGTCGCCTCGCTGTTGATCGAGAGCCGCAATTATCTTGGTGGGCTGTTGGAGCTGCCGCGCATCCCAACTCCGGATGTCGCGCGCAAACGGGAGGTGTCTTGAACGATGACAATGGCAGGGTCGCGAGCGCCGCAGTTCAAAGCCCGGACGTGAGTCCTGGGCTCTGAACTCGTCGGCGCGCCGATTCAGCGTCGGCCCGCGGGCTTCTTCTTGGCCGCCGCCTTGGTGGCCGCCTTCATCACCGGCTTGGCCGGTTCGTCGTCGTCGTCTTCGTTGTCGCCATCGGGATGTGCGACCGACGCGGCATCCTGATTGATACCGCCCTCGGCGAGCGTCGTCAGCTTCTCGTCGGCCGCTTTCTCCTCGTCCAGCGTCTGCTCGAGCAGGTCAGCAGCCTGCGTGTGGCCCATGACGCGCGCCCACGCGACCAGCGTGCCATACGCGGCCATCTCATAGTGTTCGACGCGCTGTGCACCGGCGATCAGCGACGCGTCCATCGCGGTTTCATCGAAATCCTCTTCCATCATGGACTTGCCTTCTTCGATGATCCCGGCCATGCCGTCGCAGTGTTTCGCCCGAACCTTTTCGTTGAGGCTGGCAAACACCTCTTCAAGGCGCACAACCTGCTCGCGCGTCTCTTCGAGATGGTTCGAGAACGCCGCCTTGAGGTCGGGCGAACTGGCGGCCTTCATCATTTTTGGCAGCGCTTTGAGAACTTGCTTTTCCGCGGAATAGGTATCACGTAGTTCGTCGATGAATGCGTCGTGCAGTGTCTTACTCTCGGCCATGTCGTCTTCTCCTGGTTAGAAATCGTGTCAATACTTCCTGTCGTGCCACATGTGGCGTCACACGCTACACACGTGGCGGATCGGTCTCGCGCGCGAAATGACGGTGCTTGGCAAGCGCCTGAATGAACGCCGCCGTGGCCGCCTCGTCGTGCGCCGTCGCGAGCACCAGTCCTTCGTCGGGCACGCCACCGGGCAACTGGCCCGGGATGCCCACCCTCGCCAGCAGTTCAGTAGCGGCGCCGATCACCAGGATGGGCTTGCAGTGCCGGTACTGATCCTTGAGGAACTCGAGAACGCGGCCATCGGCGGCAAGGCCCGCTACGGCTTCGGCGCCATCCGGGAGGACGACCGCATCGAACAACACCGACGGCGCAGCTTCGACACTCACGTCGATCACGACCGGCTCGCCGTGAGTCGATGCGGCGACACCAAGCCGAGCGCCGATGAATCGGGGCACGGCACCCGCTTCGGCGAGTTGCGCCGCCACACGTCGCAGGCCGTCGCCGTCCACACCTGCGGCGACGAGTACGGCGACCCGCCGCGCACGGATACTACCATCACCGGGCCGGGCGAACAGCGACAACGAAGGCGACTGTTCGACCTCCGGCGTGATCCTCTTTTGCAGCACTTTGGGCATGGGCGAGGGCATCTTTGGCATGCCCAGACCCTCGGCCACGGCTGTGGCGAGCTCGGGCGCGACATTCATGAGGCCGGAAACCATCCGTTCACGAATGGCTGGCGTCTGCACGCGGGACAGCTCGAAGCGGAAGGCATTGATGATGTGCGTCTTCTCCACATCGGTCTGGCTGTTCCAGAATAGCGTCGCCTGCGTGTAGTGGTCGGCAAAGCGCTCGGGGTGACCACGCACCTTGTGCGCGCCGGGCTCGGCCTTCTGGGCAAAGGAGACGAATCCTGCCGCACCCGCCTGGAAGGGGCAGCCACCCCCAAGCGAGTTGGGTTCGTACGCCACGCGCCCACGATGGATCGCCTGACGGTGCATCCCGTCTCGCTGATTATTGTGTACTTGTGCGACTGGCGCGTTGATTGGAATCTCGTGAAAATTGGGACCGCCAAGCCGCGAGATCTGCGTATCGACGTACGAGTGGATGCGGCCGGCCAGCAACGGGTCGTTGGTGAAGTCGAGCCCGGGCACGATGTGTGCCGTGCAGAACGCGACCTGTTCGGTTTCGGCAAAGAAGTTGTCCGGATTGCGGTTCAGCACCAGACGCCCCACGGGCGTCACTGGGACCAGTTCTTCCGGCACGATTTTGGTGGCGTCGAGCACGTCAAATGAAAACGCCTCGGCCTGCTCTTCCGTGAACACCTGCACACCGAGCTCGTACTCTGGATACGCGCCGGCCTCGATGGCCTCCCAAAGGTCGCGCCGATGGAAGTCGGGATCGGCACCGGAAATTTTCACGGCTTCGTCCCAGACCATGGAATGCGTGCCGGCCAACGGCGTCCAGTGAAATTTGACAAAGCGCGATTCGCCGGCGGCGTTGACGAACCGGAAAGTGTGCACCCCGAAGCCCTGCATGGTGCGATAGCTGCGGGGAATGGCGCGATCGGACATCGCCCACATCAACATGGCGGTGATTTCCGGCATCAACGAGGCGAAGTCCCAGAAGGTGTCGTGGGCCGTACCCGCCTGTGGCATGGCGAAATGCGGTTCGGGTTTGGCCGCGTGGATGAGGTCGGGGAACTTCATCGCATCCTGGATGAAGAAGATGGGGATGTTGTTGCCGACCAGGTCCCAGTTGCCTTCGTCAGTGTAGAACTTGACGGCAAAACCCCTGACATCACGGGCGGTGTCCGTAGACCCACGTTCGCCCAGCACCGTCGAGAACCGGACGAATACCGGTGTCTGTTTGCCCGCCTCCGCGAAGAGCGATGCGCGCGTCAACTGCTCGAGCGACTGATAGCACTCGAAGACGCCATGCGCGGCAGAACCGCGCGCGTGCACGATGCGCTCGGGAATACGCTCGTGATCGAAGTGCGTGATTTTCTCACGCAGAATGAAGTCCTCGAGCAGCGTCGGGCCGCGCAAGCCTTCTTTCAGCGAATGCTGATTGTCAGCGACGGGCACACCCTGATTGGTGGTCAGTTCGCGGCGCCCGGAATCGACGCGCACGCGGTCGAGCGGAGCGATGGTCTTGTTGTTCCCAAGTGGTGGCGCGCCGCTACCGACTTTGGCCGACGCGTTGACTTCTGTGGCTGTGCTGGCAGTGACCAGCGGATCGCGCGGTTCGACCGTCTGCCCCGCCTTCGGCGCGAGGGCGGATGCTGCGTCGTACTCGAACGGCTTGTTCGTGTTGAAGGGGAAGCTCGCCGCCAATTCCTGCGTGCCGGCGAACTTCGCCGCGAGGTCGTCAGATGTATGCGTGGCTGGTTCTCCGACTGCCGGGCCGCCGACGGTCGCGCGACTATTGCGCAGGGCTGCAGGCTCCGACGAATCAGGATTGGGTTTTTTCGATTTGGCCATGATGCGCGGGCAGCAGTGCAAAATCGCCGCCGCTCGAACGCGGGTCCACGGCAGCCACACTCGCTGCCCTTCAGCGACCGGCGCAGCGAATATCATTGAGCTCGGTGACCCCGCCTCGCGTTCGCTTTGCTCCGTCGCCCACCGGGTTTTTACACGTTGGCGGCGCCCGCACGGCGCTGTTCAATTGGCTCTTCGCCCGTCGTCACGACGGTGTGTTCGTGCTCCGCATCGAAGACACGGACGCCGAGCGATCCTCGGACGAAATGGTCACAGGGATTCTCGACGGCCTGCGCTGGCTCGGCCTTGATTGGGACGAGGGACCTGATGTCGGCGGCCCGTACGCGCCGTATGTCCAGTCGCAGCGGCTCGAGAAATACCGCGCGGCGGCCCAGTCGCTGCTCGCGAGCGGGCAGGCATACGTGGACGAGGGCGCAATCCGCTTCAGAATCCCCCCTGGCAAGACGACATTTGTCGACGAGGTACATGGGCTGATTGAGTTCGACAACGAGCACATCGAAAGTTTCGTCATTTTGCGGTCAGATGGTCATCCGACCTATCACCTGTCGGTCGTCGTGGACGACATCGACATGGCTATCACCCACGTGGTGCGTGGCGACGACCATATTTCAAATACCCCGAAGCAGGTGCTGCTCTATCACGGGTTCGGCGCGCCGACGCCGCAGTTTGCGCACGTGCCGTTGATCATGGGATCGGACAAAAAGCGATTGAGCAAGCGCCACGGCGCGACGTCGGTGCTCGAGTACGAGCGTCAGGGTTATATTCGCGAAGGGATGGCGAACTTCCTTGCGTTGCTTGGCTGGTCGCCGGGGAACAGCGACCAGGAGCTGTTCACCATGCCCGAACTCGTGCAGCGCTTTACGCTCGACGGCATCAGCGGCGGAAACGCGGTGTTCAACACGGAAAAGCTGGACTGGTTCAACCACCAACAGCTGTTGCGATTGCCCGATGAAGAACTGCTGTCGCGGGTCGAGCCACTGCTGCGGGAAGAGAATCTTTGGGATCCGGACTTGACGGGCACCATGTTCGGCTGGATGCAAGCCGTACTCGGCCTGCTGAAACCCAGGGCGAAACGGCTGACGGATTACGTTGAGGGGCTGCGACCTTTCCTCGATGCGCCAATTGACTACGATCCCGAGGCCGCGCAGAAGTATCTGGGGCTCGCGGGACTGCACGGGCACGTGCTCGCCCTGCGTCAGGCGTACGAGGAGACGCCGTTTGATGAAGCGTCGCTCGAACAGACCCTCCGTCAGCTGGCCGACGCGCGCGGCATCAAGGCGGGCGCGTTGATTCATGCGACGCGTATCGCGATGACGGGACGAATGATCAGTCCCGGTCTGTTTGAAATGCTTGTGTTGCTTGGCCCGGCGCGCGTGCTAGCTCGACTGCAGGCGCTGGCGCACTTCCTCGCATGAAGCGCAGGGAATTCCTCAACAGCCTCGCCGCGGTCGTGGCAGCGTCGGGCACGCAGCAGGGCTGGGCAAGAGCCCAAGGCCTTCAGGGGCCATCGATACTTGGCGCGCAGTGGATACCTGACTACGACTACATCATCGTCGGCGCCGGATCGGCGGGGTGCGTCGCAGCCAACCGGCTGAGCGCCGACCCGAAAGCGCGTGTGCTGTTGCTCGAGGCCGGCGGACCGGCAAGCGGCGAGCCTGCGGCGGTTGCCCCGGGGCAATGGGCGACGCTGGTCGGCTCGCCGCTCGATTGGGGCTATGCAACGCAGCCGGAACGCGGCATCAACGACCGCCGGATCGCGTTCCCACGTGGAAGGGCGCTTGGCGGGTCGAGCGCGATCAACGCGATGACCTACCTTCGCGGCGATCGCCGCGATTTCGATGCCTGGGCCAGTGCGGGCAACGCAGGGTGGCGGTACGCTGACGTGCTCCCCGCGTTCAACCGCCTCGAGGACAACTCGCGCGGCGCGTCGGAGCATCGCGGCGCCGGCGGTCCGCTGCGCGTGTCGGATTGCGTCGATCCGCATGCCGGTCACCACGCGTTTCTCGAGGCCGCGCAGTTGCTCGGATATCAGGCCGACCCCGCGTGGGATTTTCACCAGCCGCAGCCCGAAAACGGCGCCGGCTTTTATCAGAAGAACATCAAGGACGGTAGGCGCCACAGCGCCGCGGAGGCGTTCCTGGCTCCGGTATCGAGTCGCCCCAACCTGCGCGTCCTGACGCACGGCCGGGCCACGAAGCTGACCATCGAAGGCACCCGCGTCATCGGTATTGAATATGCTCGGGAGGACGCCACGAACACGCGCGTGCGACGCAGGAGGTCGTGCTGTGCGGCGGTGTGATCGATTCGCCGAAGCTGTTGATGCTGTCGGGCATTGGGCCGCCGGAGCACTTGCGCAGTCTCGGCCTGCCCATCGTGGCAGACCTGCCGGGCGTAGGATCAAACCTCCAGGATCATCTGAAGCTGTCGACCCGCTGGAATGGCAAGACCACGCTGCCGCCGTCCACGGTGACCGCCGGAATGTTCGTGCGGTCGCAGCCGGGGGGCATCAATCCCGTGTCCTCACCCGATTTGCAGTTCTATATCGGCCGCGGGCTGGACCAGCCGGATCGATTCGTCACTGTTACGGTGTCGCTGGTCCGCCCGCGCAGTCGCGGCGATGTCCGGCTCCAATCCTCTGCCCCCCTCGCGCCACCGGTGATCGCGGCAACTACTTACTCGAAGGAAGTGACGTGGCGGCTCTTGTCGAAGGCGTGCGGCTGTCGCGCG
>JACCSI010000602.1 GCA_013813075.1 Acidobacteriota bacterium
GCGGTCGACCCCGAAGTCGGGGCGTTCAAGCCGAACGCGCGCGGCTACGTGGCGGCTGCGGTCAGATGGGGAATACCGCCAGCGAACGTGCTGTATGTTGGCGACCGTCTGGATGTGGACGCGCCCGGTGCCATCTCCGCAGGCATGCCGTGCGCGATCCTGACGCGTGCAGTGCCCGTCGGCAACGGCGTCATTGCCGTTCGAGATTTCAGGGAGCTGCAGAGTGTCATTGAGCGGGTCTGTTAAGGTGGCGCCGACAGGCGGTGGCGCCATCCGGCCGTATGTCGCGATCGCGCGCGTTGACCATTGGTTCAAGAACAGCTTCATGGTCCTCGGCGTCGTTCTCGCCATCTTCTACCGACCGGAGCTCCTGACGTGGGCGATCGTTCCACGCCTGGCGCTCGCCCTGCTGGCGACCTGCCTCGTTGCGTCGAGCAACTACGTGCTCAACGAGCTGCTCGATGGCCCGCTCGATGCGCGGCATCCGGAAAAGCGTTTTCGACCGGTGCCGTCGCGGCGCGTCAACCGCGCCATCGTCTACGCGGAGTGGATCGCGCTGGGTGCCATCGGCCTCGGGTTGGCATGGCAGATCAACCTGTCGTTTGCGGCGTCGGCGGTGTGGCTGTGGGTGATGGGCATTCTCTATAACGCCCCGCCGATTCGCACCAAGGAATGGCCGTACGTCGATGTGCTCAGCGAAGCGGTGAACAACCCGATCCGGCTGCTGCTTGGCTGGTTCGCCCTCGTTGATCGAACAATTCCACCCGTGTCGCTGCTGATTTCGTACTGGATGATCGGCGCGTTTTTCATGGCGATGAAGCGCTACGCGGAGCTCCGGCACATCGGCAATCCGCGCGTCGCGGCCGCGTATCGCCGCTCGTTTGCCTACTACACCGAGGAGCGTCTGCTCATCAGCATTGTGTTCTACGCCACGGCGTGCGCGCTCTTCGCCGGCATTTTCATCGTGCGGTATCACCTCGAACTGATTCTCTTTGCGCCGTTGGCTGCCGGCGTGTTCGCGCACTACCTGAAGCTCGGGCTCCTGCCTGACAGTCCCACGCAGCACCCCGAGCGTTTATACAGGCACCGCGGCTTCGTGCTGTATTTGGTCGTGTGTTTTTGCGTCTTCGTGGTGCTGATGTTTACGGAAATTCCGGTGCTTTACGACTGGTTCAACGTCGACCCGTCGACGACGCCTCCGCTGTGGCGGTTGCAGTAGGAAACGCCTGGCCGCTGATGATCGAGACGCGCACGCCACGGCGTCATCGCTGACGGTGCGACAACAACAGCGGCGCACCCACCCACTACGTATCCACGCGGTCGCGATGTGGACCGTCGTCGGTCTGTTTTCGACTGTGCAATGGCTCTGCGCGCTGCTTGGCTTTTTCTCAACAGAAGAGCTTGTGTCGCGCGCGTTCCTCCGGTATGCCTGAGGGAGTACTGAGTCGCTCCAACGGTTTCCGGGAGGTCATCATGCGCGACCGACACTCTGTCATCTGTATCCTCGCGATCGCGCTCGTCGTCACCCTCGCACCCGAACGGGCGGAGGCGCAGTTTCCGCGCGAGCGCCCCCCGGGTCCAAAGCGTGTTGATCTGAGCGGGTCTGGTGGGCTGCTGCTCTCGACCGACTGGAGCGACCTCGTGCTGCTTGGGTCTACCTCGCCTGTCGGAGGCACCGTTGAGCAAATCCTTGTTCGCGATCTGGTCGTCGACCCCGGCCCTGTCTACGATGCGAGCCTGACGTATTGGGAAGGCCGCTATGGTTTTCGTGCCCATGGAGGATTTGGCCGCTCGTGTCTGGCCGTTGGACGAAGCTGCGGGGATCTGGCGGCGCTGGCCGAAGGCACCGGCTCGGTCAAGATCAAAAGCTATCGCTATGACATCGGCGCAGCGATCGGGCTGTTGCACTACAAGCCTGACCGCTGGGCATGGCCGTATGTGTTCGTCGGCCTGGGCGGTGTGACCTACGATCTGGACCGCACAGTCGGTCCACCGCTCACGTTTATTGAACGCAGTGTCGCCCCGAATGGTCAGACCGTCGTGGTGCGAGACAACCCTGCTCCCCTGCTCATCGCAGTAGATGAACTAGGTGTGGAGACAAGGCTCGCGCTCAATTTCGGAGTCGGGACCGACTTCAAAATTCCGCTTGGGCCGGCCAGTCTCGGATTGCGGCTCGAGTTGTCGGATCACGTGCACGACTCACCAGTCAATTTACAGGTCACGAACCTGGACTCGTTCCGGGACGCATCACAGCTCCGCTTCGGAGCGGTGCACAACCTCCGCGCGTCGGCCGGCGTGGTCCTGCAGTTGGGCCGATAGCGCCTCGAGGCGACCCAGGAGCGGGCAGTGAACCGCCGCGAGTGTTAACGATTCGGTGGCGGCGGAACTTTGGTGGCTTCTACGAGAGGGATGAACGACACGCGGCTCACTGCAGCGCCGAGGAGACGATCGTCCGTGCCATTGGCAAGCGTCGCCGGCGAGACGAGCTCGACAACATGCAGCGTCAACACGTTGGGTCCGCGTCGAACGTTCGACTTGTCGATCGTCCACTCGCGTTGCCCAAGTGCATTCGTGGTGGGCGCTGGCAGCGGCAATCCATTCCACGACGCGCTCAACCCGCCCGATCCGGGCGTGCGTGCCGCGAGAAATGCGGCCAACTGCACGCGCAGCGGCTGCTGATGGCTGGCGATCACATTGACATCGGCCTCGTGCGCGCTCGTCCAGCGCATGGCGTTGGTGCCCGGCCCTTCAGCATCGTGCCACCCGCGCCCAAACCACGCGGCTCCATCCTCCCCCATCGGCACTGTGAGTGGGACAGATCCCAACACGCCGACGTTCGGAAGGCGTGGTCCGCCGTTCGACTCGACGACGAGGGCGGCTTTCAGTCGCCGATCTCCCATGGTCGGAAGTACCGGACGCCGGCAATCACCAACAACCCACGAGGGGCCGTCCGCTGTCCATGGGTCAAACGCCGTGATCACCAGGCCGGTGGCCGCGCGTCCCGACAAGGCGTCGTTCACCGTGATCGCCGCGGCGGGGGAGGTTTCGATTTTGAAATGCGCCGGGACGGCGTGCCCATCCACGAGGTGGCCATAGGAAATTTCAAGGCTGCCGTCGGCGGCAGTGGCGGCCGGACGTGTGCCGAGCCGCGCCAGGACGACTCGGCCGGTTGTGGACGATACGTCCACGGCACCAAGACGATCGAAGATATCGCGACAGAAGCCGCTGGACGCATCGCCAGCCAATGCGATCGCCAGCCAGCGGCCCGTCGGCTGCGATGCGAGGAAGCTTGCGGCCGATTGGTACGCGACCTCTTGCGGAAAGACCAAGGCGCCGCCTCGCACCATGGGCTCCTCGCCTCGGGAAAGCGCGACTAAACGCTGATCATCCGGAACCATCTGCAGCGCGTTTGCGCCACTGCTGACGCGCCGATCGCGCAACGCAGCGTCATCGCGCATCAACATTGCGCGCGCGGTCGCCAGCCGATCGGCACTCCACGCCGACCCGTCGATCTGTTCGTGCGCCGATTCCACGAACGCCTGCATTTCTGCGGTCTCGCGCTGTGCAGTCGGCCGAGGATTTCCAACAAATCCAAACAGACCGATGAACGCACT
>JACCSI010000619.1 GCA_013813075.1 Acidobacteriota bacterium
GTCCGTAGATGGCGACGCTGACAGCTTCAACCAGCTCATCTTGCGATGGGAACGGCCGATCTACGCCTTGGCGTACCGGACGATCGGCCGCGAGGAAGAAGCGCGAGATATCGTTCAGGACACATTCCTGCGCGCCTACCGCGCGCTGCCAGGCTTCAAGGGCCAGGCAAAATTCTCCTCGTGGCTGTACCGCATTGCGCTGAATCTGTGCCGCGACTGGATGCGCAAGCAGCGGCGCACGCCGACCGTGCAGATGCCGGAAGGTGTCGACCTGATTGAGCTTGCCAGCGAGCAGGGTCCGGTCGAATCGATTGAGGAGCTGGTTTCGCGCCGCGAGATGAGCGCCGCAGTGGCCGAGGCGATGAAATTGCTGCCCGAGGAACAGCGGACGGCGATTGTCTTGAAGGAATACCACGGTCTCACTTTTCAGGAGATCGCGGAGTTGCAGGGGTGTCCGCTCAGTACCGTCAAGACTCGCCTGTATCAGGGCTTGTCGGTGCTGCGGCGGCAGCTCGAAGCGGTAGGGATGACCCGGGGCCCGGGTCGGTCAGGGACAAACGAGAAGGCATCATGAGCGAGACATTCCGATGTGACGACAAAGAGATGCTCGTCGCGTATCTCTACGGCGAAATCGATGCGAATGGCGGACGCGAGGTCGAGCGTCACCTGCGCACGTGTTCGACGTGTGCGCGCGAAACCGAAGGGCTGCAGTCGGTGCGGCACGATCTCGAAGCGTGGCTGGCGCCCGACGCCGATCTCGGGTTCACGATTCCGTCCAAGGCCCCGGCCACGGTGCTGCAGCCCGCGCGGTGGGCGGCCGCCGGTGGTCTGCCCGCATGGGCGCAGGTCGCTGCCGCTGCACTCTTCATTGCCGCCAGCGCGGCGATCGCCAACGTGCAGGTGCGTTCGACCACCGACGGGTTCGTCGTGTCGACTGGGTGGATCCCGGTCGCGACGCCGGTCTCGGCCGGACCTGTTGCCCCAGCGTCCAACAACGAGTGGCGTCGCGAGCTATCGGCGCTCGAACAGACTCTGCGCCGCGAGTTGACGCCGCGGGCGATAGCGCCGGCGCCGGTCCCCGCGCGCAGCCACGAGGCCGGCGACACTGCGGCAGTGCTTCGACGGGTGCAAACGCTGCTCGCCGAGAGCGAGCAGCGTCAGCGCCAGGAACTCGCGCTGCGACTGGCCACTGCGGACCGTGATTGGAGCATCAGACGACAGACCGATCTGATGAACATCAATCAAACACTCGGTCGACTGCAGCGAGGCGCACTGAGGACCGAGGCCGGACAACAGGAGATGGTCAATCTGATTCGTCGCGTCTCGACTCCCATTCCATGAGCAGGCATATGAGCACGACAGGTTCGTTCAGCGGGGCGGTGTGGCTCGTCGCAATGTGCGCGGTGTCGGGGCAGGCGCAGGTGCCGGCGCCGGCCGCGTCGGCCGCGTCCACCCGGCCGCAAGATCGCAGCGAGTTGCGTCGCCATATTTACGTGATGGAAGGCGCCCTGGCGCGGGCGGTGTCGTACGGGGCGCAACGGCTGAATCGCGAAATTCGGTCGGTCGTGCCGGAGATGGTCCCCCTTTCGGGAGAGCCGCAGGCGCGCGGCGTGTATCTTGAAGGATACGGCGTCTACTTCGACGTCGGCGTGCCGATTCTCCATCAGAGCATGATGTGGAGTCTGCGGACCATGCTCGGGCCCGACGATCAAGTGCTGGAGGCGTTCAATACGCTGAAGGCCAAAGCCAAGTCCGACCCGAACCCCTCGAGTCGCGCAGCGCAAGAGAACGCCATTCTGCGGCTCGAGCTGCAGATTGGTCCATTGGCCCGGGCGGCCGGCGCGTCGGACCCGATGCTGGGGGGAAACCGGACTGCCGGCAGTGCGGTGGGCGCCGCGATGGTCGCGCCCGACGCGCCAGCGCCTCCATCCGCTCCGCCCAAAATCGATCGCAAGTATTTCCAGGATCCCAATGCGATCAACCGCGCCTACACCGACGCGGTGCAAACGGCGTTGATCGAAGCCATGCTCGACTACAGTCTGCCGATGTCGATCGCGCCCGACGAGTTTCTCACCGTCGCCGCGCGCGACAACATGCAGCGCGATTCGCTGGCACCGCTCGATCCGGCCGAGGAGGTGGTGACCATTCTTTACAAAATCCGCGGCTCGGACCTGCTCGCCTACCGCGCCGGGAAGATTGATGCCACCGAGATCCGCAAGCGCATCCAGATCCACGAGTTTTAGGAACTTCTCCGGGCGTGCGGTGTCAAAAGCTAACAACATGAACCGCCCACGGGCAGCCCGCGGACTGCTATCGGTTCTCCTGCTGCTGCTCGCCGCTATGCCCAGCTGCAATCGCGGCGTCGATCCTGTTGTCGCGCTCGAGCCCGTTGATGTCGTCACTGGTTGGTACGACTCCGGGTTGGTCGAGGGCAACATGAACAAGCTGGTCCCCAGCATCACACTCAAGCTCCGCAACAAATCGGGCGCTCCTCTGCGCTCGGTGCAGATCAACGCGATTTTCAAGCGCGTCAACGAGCCGGAGATGTGGGGAGAACACTACGGGTGGGCCGTCCAGCGCGACGCACTGGCGCCAGGCGCGGCGACCCGGGAACTGGTGATGCGGTCTGGGCTCGGCTACACCGGCGACGAGCCGCGCCTGCAGATGCTGAAGAATCGTGAATTCGTCGATGCGAAAGTGGAAATATTCCTGAAGCGGGGGTCGAGGGTCTGGGCTAAACTCGCCGAGTTTCCAATCGAGCGACAGCTTCTGACCCAGTGACCACGTCGACGACGCCCCAATCTCTGGAACGCCGCCTCGGTCCGCTCGATGCGGCGGCCATCATCGTTGCGAACGTGATCGGCGGGGGAATTCTCTTCTTTCCCCCCGGCATTGCCGCCAATGTGCCGGACACCTGGTGGTTTCTGTCGACGTGGGTCGCCGGGGGCGTGCTCGCATTTTGCGGCGCCATGGCGTACGCGGAACTGGCGGCGCTACGCCCGCGAGCGGGCGGGGAGTATGTCTACCTGCGGGAGGCGTACGGCAGCCTTGCCGGCTTTCTCACTGGTTGGACCTCGTTCGTCGCAGGGTTTGCCGGTGCCATGGCGGCGAGTGCCATGATCATCCCGCTGTATCTGGATCGGTTCGTGCCCGGTGCCGCAAGCTCGACGCCGCTCCTGCGCATTCCCTTGCCGTACGTCGCGGTCACCGTCTCGAATCAAACGATTATCGCCATTGTCGCCGTGTGGCTGTTTGCCCTGGTCCACATGCGCGGCGTCGGTCCTGGCCGGTTCGTCAGCAATTTTCTGACGATTTTGAAGGTCGGCGCCTTGCTGGTGTTCATCGCGATGGGCTTGACGATGGGAGGGACCACCGAGACCACAATTTCCGCAACCGCGGGTGCGGTGACCGCCACGGGCTGGCTGCAGGGCCTCATCGTCGTGATGTTCGTTTACTCGGGGTGGAATGCGGCCGCGTACATGGCCGAAGAAGTCCGCAATCCCGGCCGCAATCTCCCGCTCGCGCTTGCGCTCGGCACGGCGGCCGTGACGTTGATCTACCTGCTGATCAACGTGCTCTATCTCAGCGTCATACCAATTGAGGAGCTGATGACGGTGAAGGGCAGCGTGCTCGACGTCGCCGCCGAGCGGCTGCTTGGCGTGCGGGCCGGCGACATCATGGGCATTGTCTCGCTGATCAGTCTGGCGGCGGGGATTAATGCCTGGACATTCGCCGGACCACGCATATATTTCGCGATGGCACGTGACGGCGTCTTTTTCCCTCAGGCCGCGCACGTGCATCCCCGTTTCAAGACGCCCTGGATCGCCGTCGCGGCGCAGGCGGCGTGGGCGACTGTGCTCATCGTCACGGGCAGTCTCGACGCGCTCGGTAACTACGTGGCCTTTGCGATCACGCTGTTCGCGGGAGTGGCGGTTGCGGCCGTCTTCGTGCTGCGTCGACGGGAACCGAACGCGGCGCGTCCTTTCAAAGCCGTGGGGTATCCGGTGACGCCCGCGATATTCGTCGCATTCAGTATCCTGATGGTGGCCAACGCCATCTATCGCGAGCCGCTCTCGAGCGGCCTCGGGCTGCTGGTCATCGCCGCCGGCATCCCTGTTTATTGGTGGTTCAGCCGCAGACGTGCCTAGGGCTTCATGCGGGGTCCTCCGCTCCGGAGGAGCGCAGCCAGCGTCAGCGCCGCGAGCATACCGTCGCTGGCGGCGAATAGCAGGAACGACGCCGGAGATCCTCGCAGCACGTAGTCCGCGGTGAACGCCACGGCCCCGCCGAATTTCAACAACACGCCGAAGATCCACATATACGCGCGATACCGCAAGGGGTCCCGGAACGGAAGCAGATACCCGATGCCGACGCACGTGACGAACAGCGCATTCAGATCGCCCTGGATGGCCGGGCGCGTCGCGGGAACATCAAAGATGTCTTGGAACTGGTGGCGAAAGATCGACAGGGTGACGCCGACGGAGATGTCGTAGACAAGCGAAATGGCGGCAATGGCTTTCACCACGGCCGCCATGTTAGCGCTGGTTCGGGATTCTGGCTCGCCTACGGTGCCGGCTTCAGCTCACCGCGGAAGGTAACGTTGCGATCCGGCTGGACGCGCACATCGAACTGCAGCGTTTCGAACCCGGATTTGCGGACTTCGATGCGGTAGCCGCCGCTGTCGAGTTTGAGTGCCTGCAGGAATCCGTCGAAATCGTCGACGTGCCCTGCGAAGTAGCCGTCGACGAACACCTCGGCATCACGCGGGGTGACCTTGATTTTCAGCGTCCCTATGTCGTACCCCCGGGCGCTGTATTGGCCACCCGAATAGCCGCCGCCATAGCCGTATCCTGATCCGTACGGGCTGCCGTAGAACGACGGCGTCCAGCCCCACGGCGAATAATAGAGATAGCCGAGGCCGAAGCCGTTGTTGTAGTAGGGGTCGTAGTAGTAGCGGTTGTAACTCCAGTAGTCCGGATAGACGTAAACGCGGTCAGGCCGCTGGCGTGGCGCGCTGCTGCGTGGCACCGCGCGGGCGCGTGTGGCT
>JACCSI010000632.1 GCA_013813075.1 Acidobacteriota bacterium
ATCGTGGCCCGTGCGTATTCGTACACGTGCAACGCGGTACGCGCACGCTCGAGTAGCGCGGCGGCGGGCGGCGCGCCGCCGGGAGTCGCGGCTTCGGGCCACTGCGTAAACAGCCAGGCTGCCCCAAATAGCGCAGCCACATGGACGATCGTCACGACGACGTGCAGGCGGCGAAGGCGCGTCATCATGTGTCCGTAGCGACCTTTGGCGGCGGAAAGCAACCAATCCAGCGCCAAAGCCGCGAAGCAGGCCAGCGCCGACAGCCATGTGACCGACACGTCGACGATGATGGTCGCTTGACCGATCATCTCGTCGATGGCGTGCAGGTCGTCGCGGGCCTGAACGGTCCAACGGACGGTCCACGCGCCGGCGGCGATGACGCTGGCAGCGGCTATTGCGACTTCCCACGACTGCGCGCGCACTGCCGGCGCTGCACGCTCACCGGTCGCGCCCTTCGCCAGTGCCCACATGGCCACGATGATGGCGCCTGGCCCGGCGGCCATGACGAGCGGGATCCAGAACGCTGCGTGAATCGGTCTGTAGCCGTGGAACGCGGCCACTGCGAGCAGCCACGATTCAATCCATACGAGAAGGCGCCACAACGGCCATCGAGACACTACGAGATCTGCCGCAGAAAACTCGTCCCGTGCACAAGCGGAGGTATGCGGAACGCCTCGGCCAGCGTCTGTGCGAGATCCGCAAAACTCGTCCTCGTGCCGAGATCGACGCCGTGGCGGACATGCTCGCCGGTCAGCAGGATGGGCACGTGCTCACGTGAATGGTCGGTGCTTGGCGTCGACGGGTCGTTGCCGTGATCGGCGGTGATGATCAGCACGTCGGTGGCGCGCAGGCGCGGTCGCATCGCCGCGAGCCGTGCATCGAAGCGCTCGAGGTTGGCGGCGTACCCTGGGACATCGTTGCGATGGCCATACACCGCGTCGAAGTCCACCAGGTTCGCGAAGATGAGTCCGCCCTTCTGGCGCTGCATCTGCGCCTCGACCTTCGTCATGCCATCGTCGTCGCTGGTGGTCGGATGTGTTTCGGCGATACCTCGACCGGCAAACAGGTCATGGATCTTGCCGATTGCCGTGACCGCAGTGCCGGCCGTCGCAAGCTTGTCCAGTAGCGTCTCGCCTTGCGGCGGCATGGCGTAGTCGTGCCGATTCGAGGTGCGCCGGAAGTTCCCAAGTTCACCGACGAACGGCCGCGCGATGACCCGGCCGACGCCCAGCCCTTCAACGGCCAGTGCATAAGCGACCTCGCACCACGCGTACAGCTGTGATACCGGCACGACCTGTTCGTGCGCCGCAATCTGAAACACGCTGTCGGCGGACGTATACACAATCGGTGCGCCCGTGCGCATGTGCTCCGGACCAAAGTCTTCGATGACGGCCGTGCCGGACGCGACGACGTTGCCGAGCGATAACCGGCCGATGCGGCGATCGAACTCGGCAATCAGACGGCGCGGAAAGCCGCTGGCAAAGGTGGGAAAGGCGCGCTCGATGACGAGCCCCATCAACTCCCAATGGCCCGTGACGGAGTCTTTGCCAGCAGACCGCTCTGCCATGCGTCCGAAGGCGCCGATCGGCGCCGCGAACACCGGCACGTGTGGCAACGAGACTACCCGAGAGAGCCCAAGCGACGCCAGCGTCGGGATGTTCAGCGCAACTTGCGTGGCGACATTGCCGAGCGTGTTGCTGCCTGCATCGCCGTAGAGGTGCGCATCGGGCAACTCGCCAATGCCGGCGCCGTCCAGGACGATGACAATCGCTCGATCAACGGTCATCAAGTCCTGGCGGCTCTCCGTGTTCTTCGGGACGGTCGCGTCCTGCGTGCCTACGGATGGTGAGAGGAGAAGTAATTCGGCACGCTGCGGGGCGCCCGGATAGTGGCGATCGCGTGCTTGAAGATCAGATGATCCATGCTGCTGTGCTCGACGATGAGGGCGAAGCGATCGAAGTTCTTGATGCGCGCCTCGAATTCGCGGCCATCGAGCAGATGGATGGTGACCGGCAGCTTCTCGCGGCGAGCGTAATTGAGGAACACGTCCTGAATATTCGGCGCGCCGGTCTTCGTGTCAGCCATGAGTGGCAGGTCCCCCGTCGATCAATCGTCCTTGTTCGGCCAGCCATCCAAGAACCCTGGCCTGCACGTCCGGCGATTCGCCGGGGCCGTCAAACCAGATAAGGGTAGGCTCTTTGCGAAACCAGATCAACTGGCGGCGTGCATAACGACGATTCTCTTGCACGATCAAGTCGCGTGTGGCGGCGAGGTCGCGGACGCCGTGGATGTAGTCGATCACCTGGCGGTACACGAGACCGCCAAACGGACGCGCAGTGTCCGGCAGGCCGTGCGCCAGCAGCCCGCGCACTTCTTCCAATAGTCCGCCGGCGAACTGGCCATCCACGCGTCGCGCGAGACGCTCGCCGAGCGCGGTGGGCTCGACGCGCAAGCCGAGAGCCGTGACCAGCACGTCGGGCCCGAGGGGAGAGACGGTTTCGGCAAAGTGCGCCGTCAACGGCTTTCCCGTTTCGAAATAGACCTCGAGGGCACGAACCAGCCGTTTGCGGTCGCGCGGCAGAATGCGGTCAGCCGACGCGGGATCGACCCGACGCACCATCCGCCACAAGAACTCCACGCCGCAACGGGCGGCAATGGTTTCGAGTCGTTGACGCAACTCGGCGTTCTTTCCAGGCCCGGGAAACAAGCCGCGCGTCAAGGCGCGGAAATAAAAGCCGGTTCCGCCGACGACGATCGGCACACGGCCGCGCGCATGAATGCCGGCAATCGTCCGCGCCGCGTCGCGCGCGTAATCGGCAGCGGTATATTCCGCCGTTGGATCGACGATATCCACGAGGTGGTGCCGAATGCCTTGCTGCTCGGCGAGGGGGACCTTATCAGTACCGATATCAAAGCCCCGGTACACCGCGGTCGAATCGCAGTTGATCACCTCGCCACCGAATTGGTGCGCAAGTGCAATGGCCAGCGAGCTCTTGCCAGTGGCGGTCGAGCCGAGTACCGCGAGCAAGGGCTTCATCGCTCGACGGGGGCCGTCAAGACCCTGAGCGCAGAAGAAGGGTTCATTGCGTCACCCGCCACAAGACGTAGGCGACGATGAGGGACGCGGCGATCAGCAGGCCGAGCAGCTGCGACCGCGACGGCACCTACTGCCCTCCGGGTACGTCGTTGTAATAAAAGGTCACGGTAAAGAACGCTTTGTCGTCGGGATACTCCGGCGGCAAGGGCTGAGTGGGGTTTGATGCGATCAGCGCGTTCTTCGCCGCGGTGTTGAACGACTCCACAGCGGACGGCTGCACGATCTGCACGTCCGTGAGCGAGCCGTTCCTGTGGACGTAGAAGGTGAGTACGACTCGGCCGCGCAACGACATCGCCGCCATCGGCACGAACCAGTTACGGCGCACCTGCGACACGAAGCGGCGAATCCACGGGCCGAATTCGACGCCCTTGGTGTCGAACTGCAGGGGCCCGAGATTTTGTGCCTGGCCTTGATCGTTGTTGAACGATTGCTGATCGACGTATTTCTGAAGATTCTTCAACGCCTCACCGAGAGACCCGCCTTGTTCTGGACGCGGCCGATCTTCCGGAGCGGGCACCGTCGCGCGCTGCTGCGGCAGTGCAGGTGGCACACGTTCGACGATGTCTGGTGACGGCGGCTCGACGGACGCCTCGGGGGCGGGCCCTTTGCCCTTCGCCCGCTCTTCTGGGGCTGATTCCATGCGCTCCGGCGAATTGCCGCGCGCGGACGGCAACGGAGTGTCGGCGATGCGCGGGGCGTCGGCAGTCGCCACGCGGTTCTTGTCCGAGTCCTCTGACCGTTCGGGCGGGCGCTCCGCTTCGATGTCGAGTTTTGGCTGCACGAACACGAATCGGGGACGGTCCCGCTCCGGTTCGGGCGCCGGCGCAACAGCCTGGGCATCGGGGTCGGCCTGAAACAGCGGCAAGACTGGTGCAAACAACGCGGCCAAGACGACTGCCACGTGGACTCCGACCGACAGCAGTACGCCGTCCCAACGCCGGATTGACCCGCCGACTGGCTGGTGATCCTCGTAGCGATCGTCGAAGTCGAAATGCATCAGAGAGTTACAAGTATACGGCTGGCCGACGGGCTGGCATGTCGGCGGGCAACCGCGGCTCGCCCGCTCACCTGCTGGCTGGCTTCACCGCCGTATAGAGATAGACGATTCCAAACGTGAGCGGTCTGCTGTGCACCTTGTTAAATCCTTCGCCGCGCAAGATGTCGGCAAACGCCTCGCCCCACGGAAAGGC
>JACCSI010000645.1 GCA_013813075.1 Acidobacteriota bacterium
CGCCACAATCGCCGAGCGGCTTGCCGCCGACGGCGGCAAGCGGGTATTAATCTGCGATCGCCGCCCGCACATTGCCGGCAACGCGTACGACCATTACGACGCGGACGGCATTCTTGTGCACAAGTACGGACCGCACATTTTTCACACCAACGCCCGCAGCGTCTACGACTATTTGTCGCGGTTCACTGAGTGGCGCCCGTATCAACACCGGGTCTTGGCATCAGTGGACGGCCAGCTCCTCCCGGTGCCAATCAATCTCGACACCGTCAATCGTATGTATGGACTGACCTTGACGTCGTTCGAGCTCGAGAAATTTTTCGAATCGGTCGCTGAACCGGTCGAACAAATTCGGACTTCCGAAGACGTGATCGTGAGTAAGGTCGGCCGGGAGTTGTACGAAAAATTTTTTCGCAACTACACCCGGAAACAGTGGGGACTCGATCCGTCCGAGCTCGACTCTGCGGTCACGGCACGCGTGCCGGTGCGGACCAACCGGGACGACCGCTACTTCACCGATACGTATCAGGTGATGCCGCTGCACGGCTACACGCGGATGTTCGAACGGATCCTCGGCCATCCGAACATCAAGGTGTTGCTCAACGCTGATTTCCGCGAGATCAAAGGGATGATCCCGCATCGCGACGTCATCTTCACCGGTCCGGTCGATGAGTACTTCGACTACCGGTTAGGCCGCCTGCCGTATCGGTCGCTCAATTTCCAGTTCGAGACGCGCAACGTGGCGGTCGCGCAACCCGGGCCGGTAATCAACTACCCGAATGACAATGCGTATACCCGGGTCACCGAGTTCAAATACCTGACCGGCCAGGAACATCACAAGACGACCCTGGTCTACGAGTATGCGTGTGCCGAGGGCGACCCGTACTATCCGATCCCCCGCCCGGAAAATGCGGCGCTCTACAAGCGCTACCAGGAGTTGGCCGCCACGACGCCGGGCGTGCACTTCCTCGGGCGGCTGGGGACCTACAAGTACTACAACATGGATCAAGTCGTTGCGCAGGCGCTGACCCTTTACACCAAGATTGCCGAACTGCCGCAGCGCGATCTTTCACTGACCACCGCGTGACACCAATTGCACCGACGCGACACGCAGCAATGGAACTCTGGGGCGGCATCGAGTGCACGGTGAACCGTGTTGGCGACCAGTGGTTCGATCAGGTGATCCGCTCGGGCCACGAAGACCGCATCACCGATATCGACCGGTGTGCCGGCCTCGGCATCAAGGCGTTGCGCTATCCGGTATTGTGGGAGCGTGTCGCCCCCGCCTCGCTGGACCGAGCAGAGTTCGGCTGGACGGACGAGCGACTCTCCCGTATCCGCGAGTTTGGGATGCGGCCGATCGTCGGCCTCGTTCACCACGGGAGCGGTCCGGGATACACGTCGCTGCTCGACCCGGCATTTCCCGATCTCCTGGCGCGGTACGCGCGCATGGTGGCCGAGCGGTATCCGTGGGTCACCGACTACACACCAGTCAATGAGCCGCTGACCACGGCGCGCTTCTCCGGGTTGTACGGCTTCTGGTACCCCCATCAACGCAGTGCCCAGGCGTTCGTTCGCGCGCTCCTGACGCAAATGCGGGCCGTGGTGTTGGCCATGGAAACGATCCGCACGGTCAATCCAGCGGCGCGGTTGATCCAGACCGAAGACAGCGGCGTCACCTGTGGCACCCCCGCCACCAGCGTACAGGTTGAGCACGAGGCGGCTCGCCGCTGGCTGTCGTGGGATCTGCTGACCGGGCGAGTCGATGGTCGGCATCCGATGTATCGCTACCTTCGAGCCTCGGGTGCGAGCGACCGGGAGCTGGCGTTCTTCCGCGACCGTCAATGTGCCCCAGACATTCTCGGCCTCAATTACTATCTGACCAGCGACCGGTTTCTCGACGAACGCCTCGACCACTATCCGTCCGGCAGCCACGGCGGCAATGCCTCGATGCGTTATGCCGACGTCGAGGCGGTCCGCGCCTGCGAGCAAGGAATCCGCGGCCATCAAACGCATCTGACCGCGGCCTGGGAGCGCTACAAGATTCCTGTGGCGATAACCGAGGTGCATCTATCCTGCACCCGCGACGAGCAGGTGCGATGGCTCGTGGAAAGTTGGAAGGGTGCAGAGCAGGCCCGCCACGGCGGCGTCAACGTGCGCGCCGTCACCGCGTGGGCGTTACTTGGATCGTACGACTGGGATACGCTGGTCACGCGCTCCCAGGGTCACTACGAGCCTGGCGTCTTCGACCTGCGCAGCCCAACCCCACGACCTACCAGACTGGCATCGGTGGTCGCCGCGCTGGCTCACAATCGCGTCGCCGACCACCCGGTGCTCGACGGCCCGGGTTGGTGGCGACGGCCGCGGCGACTGCTCTACCGGCATCGCGCCGCCACCCCGTCACCGCTCAGTGGTCGGCGGATCCTGATTACCGGCGGTGGCACCCTGGGTCGCGCCTTTCATCGCCTCTGCGAGGTGCGTGGCTTGCCGGCCTATCTCGCCGGGCGTCACGAGTTGGACATTACCGGTGCAACGGCGGTAGACACCCTGCTGCGCACGGTGCAGCCCTGGGCCGTCATCAACGCCGCAGGCTATGTCCGCGTCGATGCCGCCGAGGCGGAGCCCGACGCATGCCGGCGCGCCAATGTGGACGGTGCGGTGACGTTAGCGGCCGCCTGCCATCGTCGCGGCATTCCATTCGTGACGTTTTCGTCGGACCTGGTGTTTGACGGTGAGTCGCATCGACCGTACATCGAGTCGGATGCGCCGCGGCCATTGAATGTGTACGGCGCGAGCAAAGCCGCGGCCGAGGCGCGCGTGTTGGCGGTGTTGCCTGGTGCGCTGGTGATCCGGACCAGCGCGTTCTTCGGTCCATGGGATGACGCCAACTTTGCAGCGCATGTGGTTACCGCGATCACCCGGGGCGAGCGATTTGCCGCCGCCGCCGATAGCGTGGTGTCGCCTACCTACGTGCCCGACCTGGTCCACGCGGCGCTGGATCTGCTGATCGACGGCGAAACCGGTCTGTGGCACCTCGCCAATGCCGGTGCGGTGACGTGGTTCGAGTTCGCGCAGGCAATCGCGGCGGCGTTCGACCTGCCGAGCGCCGGCCTGGTCAGGGCGCAGAGCGCTGATGTCTGGGGGCCGGCTCGTCGCCCGATCAACAGCGCGCTGGCCAGCGTGCGCGGCAGCTTCATGCGACCGCTCGAAGATGCAATGGCCGCCTTTTACACCGAAGCGGCCCATGCCCCATGGTTCCAAGGAGTGCCGACATGCGCGTCGTCGTAACCGGGGGTGCCGGCTACATCGGGAGCGTCGTCACCGACCAGCTGATCGCTGATGGCCACGAAGTGCTGGTGATCGACAATCTGGTCAAGGGCCATCTGGATGCGGTCCACGACTCGGCGCAGTTTGCCGAGATCGACCTGATCGAGTGCGACAACATCACCAACGCGCTCGGCGAGTTCGGCGCCGATGCGGTCATCCACATGGCCGCCGCGTCGCTGGTCGGGGAGTCGGTGACCAATCCGTCGAAGTACTACCAGGAGAATGTCGTGGCCGGCCTGTCGCTGCTCGATGCGATGCGCGACGCGTCGGTCACCCGCATCGTCTTCTCCTCAACTGCCGCCGTGTACGGCGACCCCGAGAAGCAGCCGATCGAAGAGACTGACGCGACGACGCCCACCAATCCATACGGAGCTGCCAAGCTCGCCTTTGAGCACGCGCTGCGGTGGTATGGACAAGCCTATGGGTTGTCGTCAATCAGCCTGCGCTACTTCAACGCCGCCGGCGCCACGACACGACGCGGTGAACGGCACGACCCCGAAACGCATTTGATTCCGTTGGTTCTCGACGTGGCCGCGGGCCGCCGTCCGGAAATTCTGGTGTTCGGCGACGATTACGATACCCCCGACGGGACCTGCGTACGCGATTACATCCATGTCGAGGACCTGGCCCGGGCACACACGCTGGCGTTGCAGGCGCTCGACGCACCCGGCGTGGCGCGCTCGTACAACTTAGGCTGCGGCGGAACTGGCTACTCGGTCCGGCAAGTGCTCGACGCCGCGATCCGCGTCACCGGCACGGACATACCGATGCGAGTGGTTGAGAGACGAGCCGGGGATCCGCCGGTGCTAGTGGCGAGCTCGCAACGAATCGCACAAGACTTGGGCTGGCAGCCACAGCGGCAGGAACTCGACGAGATCCTGACGACGGCGTGGCAGTGGATGCAGCAACCGGCACATCCCTCACGATAATCACCTGCCGTCGTGGAATCGGCTGATGGACAGTGGGAACAATACGACGTGGCGGATAGCGAAGGTTAGAGGAAGGTCTGAGGGGCTATCGGAAGGGGCCGCCAACACATGCTGGCGGCCCCCTCAGGTTTAGCGGCGTACGTTGCTGGCGCCGTACTGTGAGAAGTCCTTCTCGAGCGTCGCGGCGTGGTCCACGTCGCGCGCGCGGGTTCCCATGAGGATGCCGCCACCCTTGATCCCCGCCTCGTATTCGGCAGCGCGTTCTTCAGGAACGCCCGCGCCGATCAGCGCGCCGACAATGCCGCCCGTCGCCGCGCCGGCGCCCGCGCCGGCAATCGCTCCGGCGATCGGCCCGGCAACGATGAGACCCAGCCCGGGAATGGCGATGGCCGTCGCCGCTGCCACCAGCGCAC
>JACCSI010000714.1 GCA_013813075.1 Acidobacteriota bacterium
GTGTTGGCCCAGCGGGTATACAGCCAGATCAGTATCCAAGCGGAGAGAATCACCAGCGCTCCCAAGAGAATCCCCAGCGTCAGCCCCGGCGTGATGACGGTTGCCAGCAGCGCTTTGTTGTAGGCGACGAGCAGGATGAAGCCGAAGTAGATGACCATCATCGCGATGGTCAAGGCGATGGCCACCCGCCACCGCGAGGCCGTGAGTGCGTCAACCGAGGTTTGACCCGAAGGGCTTGTCATGTTCTCTGCCAGAAATGTCCGAGAGGTTGATGACCACGACCGACGTCCAGGCCGTGGGCCATGGCGCCGCCGACGTATTCTTTCGCGCCTCGTGCGGCCGTGTCGAGCGAATCTCCCAGCGCCAGCCTGGCCGCGATCGCCGCGGCAAACGTGCAACCGGTGCCGTGGGTGCTGCGCACGCGCAAACGCGGTGCGGTCAGCGTCACCTCACCGCTCCGATCGAGGAGCAGGTCAATCGCGTCCTCGCCGTTCAGATGCCCGCCCTTGACGATCACCGCATGCGGCCCGAGCCGCAGGATGCGGCGCGCCGCCTCGCGCATGTCGTGGAGCGACCGGATGGTCATGTCCGCGAGCATTTCGGCTTCCGGCACATTCGGTGTGACAACGTGCGCCAGGCCAACCAGCGTGGCGCGCATGGCGTGGACGGCGTCGTCGTCGAGCAGGCGATCGCCTCCCTTGGCGGCCATCACCGGATCGACGACGAGATTGGGCAATTCGAGCGCTTGCACCGCGGCCGCGACAACTTCGACAATAGCCGCCGTCGCCAACATTCCGGTCTTCACGGCATCGCACCCGATGTCCGAGGCCACGGTTTCGATCTGCAGCGTCACGAACTCGGCCGGCACCGTATGCACGCCGGCCACGCCGAGGGTGTTTTGTGCGGTGACCGCGGTGATGGCTGAGGTGCCGTACACACCATGCGCGGCGAAGGTCTTCAGGTCTGCCTGGATGCCGGCGCCGCCCCCTGAGTCGCTTCCCGCGATTGTCAGCGCTCGTTTCATTTAGCTACACTAGCGCGCTATGGCTATTCGTGCGCCCTATATCACCTACGACTCCACGTTGCTCGACCACGTCGGCCTGGGTGCCGCGTCGTCGGCGGCCCGCACCAGCATTCGCATCGCCTCGATGCTCTTTGTGACCGTGCTCACCGCTGTGGCCGCGCAGGTGAGCGTCCACCTGCCGTTTACGCCGGTGCCGCTGACGCTGCAGCCGATGGTGGCGCTGGTGGGGGCTGCGGCCCTTGGTGCGCGGCTCGGTGCGTCAAGCCAGGTGCTCTACCTGCTGCTCGGGATCGCGGGACTGCCAGTGTTTGCCGCGTCGCCGATTTTGCCGCAGGGGTTGGGCCGCTTGCTCGGGCCCACCGGGGGCTATTTGATGGCGTACCCGATCGCGGCGTTCGTGACCGGGTACTTGGCCGCGCGCGGCTTCGACCGCCGCTACTTCACGTCGATCCTGGCGATGTTCGCGGGGGTGTGCACGTTGTTTGTGGGCGGCGTCTCCTGGCTGGCGTACTTCGCGCCGGCGCCGGGCGGGCCCGTCGGCCTGAACGTGGCGCTCGCCACAGGCCTGTACCCGTTTATCGTGAAGGACTTCATCAAGGTAGCGATCGCAAGCGGCGTGCTGCCTGCCGCATGGAAAATCGTCGGGACGTCTAAGGACTCTTAGCGGGGGGCTTTGGCTCCAAAGCGAAGATCAGGAAATACTGATACGGCAGGAACGTCTCCTGCGTCAACAGCCGCAGTCCCGCGCTTTTTGCGTCGCTGACCACGGTCTCGGGGCTGACCCGCTCGTCCATGCCAGGGCCTGGACCGCCGCCTTGCAATTTGAAGTCGATGACGCCAATCCGCCCTTCGGGGCGCAACGACTTCGCCAGATTACGCAGCATGGTCACCCGGTCAACGATCTCGTGATACGCATCGACCATCAGCACTGCGTGCATCGACGCCGCCGGTAGTCGCGGTTCGCTGCCCTTACCAAGAATGGGCTTCACGTTGAGCAGTCCTTCAGCCTTGACACGGCGCGAGATTGCCGCGAGCATCTCCGGCTGCACATCTTCCGCGTAGACGGTGCCGTTGGGCCCGACGCGCCGGGCCAGGCGGATTGTGAACCAGCCCGCGCCGGCGCCCACATCGGCCACCACAGACGCGTCGGCAATGCCCAGTTCATCCATGATGTGGTCTGGGTGCTGCCAGATATCGCGATCCGGTGTCTCGAGTAATCCGAGATCCTGCGGCGGAAACAGGCGTCCATGCTCCTGCGGTCGTTTCTGCTGTCCTTGCGCATGCACCGTCGCGCCAAGCGCGAGTGCGAGTGCGATCCTGAGGAAGGCTGTCACGGTTGCTCCTTCAACACAGGCGTTGGACCGCGGCCGGCGATGCCGGGTTTGGTCATCGCTTCCGCGCCGAGGATGCGGTCCAGATCTTCGGCCGGCATCAGCCCCTTCTCGAGGACGACATCTCGGATGGGTCGTCCAGTCGCCACAGACTGTTTGGCGATGTCTGCGGTCGCGGCATAGCCGAGATAAGGACTCAACGCCGTGGCGACCGCGGTGCTGCGATCGAGCAGCTCGCGTGCACGATGCCGATCCGCCTGGATGCCCTCGACGGTGCGCTCACGGAGTGCGTTCATGGCGTTCGTGAGGATCCGTTGCGCGTGCAGAGTGTTCCACGCGATGACCGGCATCATCACGTTCAATTCGAGCTGGCCGGCTTCGCCCGCGGTCATCACCGTGGTGTCGCAACCGTACACCTGGTAGCACACCTGATTGACCATCTCGGGGATTGACGGGTTCACCTTGCCGGGCATAATCGACGAGCCCGGCTGCACGGCCGGCAGCGCGATTTCGGCAATGCCGGCGCGCGGACCCATCGACAGCAATCGCAGGTCGCTCGAGATTTTCGCAAGCTCCACTGCTGTGCGACGCAGCGCGCCCGAATACGCCACAACGTCACCCATGCTTTGGGTCACGCGGAAGCGGTTAGCGGCCGGGCGCATTGCCAGGCCGGTCATTCGCGCGAGGGCCGCAATCGCCAGCTCGGTGTAGTCGTCGCCGGCGTTGAGCCCGGTACCGAGCGCCGTCGCGCCGAGGTTCAACTCGTACAACGCTTCAACCGCGATGTCGGCCGCATCGGCGGCGGCAACCACGCACGCGGCATAGCCGCCAAACTCCTGCCCTAACGTAATCGGCACCGCATCCTGCAAGTGCGTCCGTCCAACCTTGAGCACATCGTCAAACTCGGTGGCCTTCTTCGCCAACGCGCCTGCGAGCGCTCGGCAGGCCGTCGAAAACGCCCGGTGCTCCGTCGCCAGTGCCACGCGTGTCGCGGTGGGGAACACGTCGTTGGTCGACTGGCCCATGTTGACGTGATCGTTGGGATGGACGTACTTGTAGGTGCCCTTGGCGCCGCCGAGGATCTCGGCCGCCCGATTGGCCAGTACCTCGTTGGTATTCATGTTGTGCGAGGTGCCTGCACCGGCCTGGTAGACATCGACGACGAATTGGTCGCGAAGCTCGCCGGAGAGAATCTCGTCGGCCGCGGCGATGATGGCATCGGCTCGGCGGGCGTCGAGTCGGCGCAAGTCGCGATTGGCTTCGGCCGCGGCGCGTTTGACGAGCACAGTCGCGCGTACGAGGCTGTCGGGCGCTGTGAGTCCGCTGATCGGGAAATTGACCCGCGCCCGTGCCGTCTGGACGCCGTAGTAGGCATCCAACGGCACCTGGAATTCGCCGAGTGGATCGCGTTCGATTCGGAATGACATAGCCGCTCCAGAAATTATACGCGCCCATATTCCGCCCAACCGCGTTGTCGCGGTGTGAGGCTGGTGCCCGAACCGGGTGGAGAGCTATTCACCGCGCAGCGCCACTGCGGGATCGAGCTTCGTTGCTTGCCGTGCCGGAACCCATGTCGCAAAGAGGGCTGCCGCCGCCAGGGCGGCAAGGCCGCCGGCAAACGTGACCGGGTCGAGCGGGCTGACGTTGAACAGCAGCGACCCGAGGAGGCGCGACATGCCGGCCGCCGCGCCAAGCGCCATCCGGATGCCAACTTCGCGACGCCGCTGTGCGACCACGTACGCAATCACGCCGTAAATGCCGACGACGCCAAGCAGCAGCGTCACGCCCGACGCGAGGCCCAGAATGACCAGCGCAAACGACGTCTGAGCCATCGATTTCGCGTAGATTTCGCCTAAGGTCTCAACGCTCGCGAGGGGCAGGTTCGGGTTGACCGACCACACGGCCTGCTGCACCTCTTTGAAAAAGCCCGGGTCTTTCAGCCGTTCGCTCCGGATCGCATAGCCCAGATTGCGCTGCGCTCGGAGCTTGACGTCCCAAACTCCTCCTGGAGGATGGGCCAATAGACAGTCGCGGTGGCTGGCTCGGTCACGCCGTCGTCGTGGTCGTTGCCAGCGACCCCGATGACCTCGCGCCAGGGGTTGGCGGGAGACTGCCGGATGCGCCGGCCAACCGCCGCCTGCGGCTTGCCAAACAGCTCGCGGGCCAGGTTCTCGGAGATCATCGCGACAGGTCGCCGATTATGCACGTCGGACCAAGTAATATCGCGCCCCGCGACCAGCGGATTGCCCATCGTCTGAAAGTAATTTTCAGCAATCCATTTGTGCCGGCGCAGGGTCGGAATCTTGTCTTCCGCTGTGGTGACGCCTTCGGCGAACACGGGGTCGCTGCTGTCGTTGCCGTCCATGGTGATTGACGACGACTGGCCGACGGATGAGACGCCGGCAATGGCTTCGATGCCCAGGAGAATTTGTTCGTGCGTCCGGACCACCTGCGCAGCGTCCGAGATGACGGCGGAAGGAATGCTGATTCGCAGCGTGAGCACGCTGTCCGGGTCCGAGAAACCGGGTGGGACGCTGCGCATCGCCAGGAAGGTGCGGATCATCAGGCCGGAGGCCACGAGCAACACCAGCGCCATCGCCACCTGGGCGACCACGAGCGCGTTGCGCGTCCGGTGACGATCGCGCCCATCGCTCGAGCCGCGGCCGTTTTCCCTGAGCGCGTTAGCGAGTAGCGGGCGCGCATACTTCAACACCGGCGCCACGCCGAACAGCAGTCCAGCGATGATTGACACCGCCACTGTGAAACCAAACACGATGGGATCCAGGGAAATTTCCTGCAGCCGCGGGAGACGCGAGGGTTGGAGCGCCAGCAGCAGTTGAATGCCGCCATACGCCAGTGCAAGCCCAAACGCCCCGCCGACCGCGGCCAACAGCAGCGACTCGGACAACAGTTCGCCGGCCACGCGCTTCAAGCCCGCGCCCAACGCCAGCCGCACGGCGAGTTCCCGTTGTCGGCCTTCAGCGCGGACCAGAAACAGGTTGGCAACGTTTGCGCACGCAACAAGGAATACGACGCCGACCGTCCCGAACAGAATCCAGAGGGTCTGACCGATCTCCCCAATGACCTCTTCGTGCAGCGGTTGCACATTGGGACCCAGCTTGATTTCCTCGAACATCTGCTTTGACATGCCGGGCGGCATCGGGAAGAGGTCCACGAGGCGCGGGATCAGCCGCGCCAGATCGGCATTGGCG
>JACCSI010000737.1 GCA_013813075.1 Acidobacteriota bacterium
GTGTGGCGTTCCCCAAAGCGTTGGCGCAGTTCGAAGCGCGGGCATTCGACAATGGCCCGGACGACCGGCCGGACACCGCTGACGACATCGACCTGGGCATCGTCCCGGCGACCTGGAGCATAGAGGAGTTTGCCGCGACCTACGACGATGACGATGTGAAGTTCGTCGGGCAGATCGACGGCAAGAGCGGACTGTTCACGCCAAACGTCGACGGGCCGAATCCCGCCCGCCGCGGCAGCGGCAACAACATCGGCGACGTCTATGCCGTTGCCACCTTCACACCGGAGGTCATGGCCGGCAAGCCCGCCAAGACGCTCCGCGCACGGGGTCACTTGCTCGTCACCGTGCCGCTGTACATGCGTTGGGAAGATCCGAGGACCTCACGATGACCACGTTGACAATGCGCGAAGCGCACGCGTTCGAAGCGGCGGGACAGCAGTTTCTGTATCTCGTCCCAAGCGCGGCGGTATTTGCGTTGGATGAATGTTCGTCCGCGGTGCTCGACCAGGTGCGTGCGGGCGCGCGAGACGCCGACGCGGTTGTCACTGGCCTGTCGCCGCGCTTCGACGCGTCGGAGGTCACCTCCACGATTGCCGAGCTCCGACGCGTGCGCGCGATTGCCGACACCGCGGTGGCGGTGCCGATGCCGAAGATCATGCCGCTCAAACCGGTGCCACTCCAGACGCTCGTGCTCAACGTCACGAATCAGTGCAACCTCGCCTGTACGTATTGCTACGAATACGGTGAAGACAAGATCGTCGATACCGAGAACGGCAAGCAGCCGAAGTTCATGAGCGAAGAGACCGCACGCGACAGCGTCGACTTCATGCTGCGCGAGTCGCGCGACAACCCGACGGCGCACATGACGTTCTTTGGCGGCGAAACGCTGCTGAACTTTCCGGTTCTGAAGTCCACCATGGAATACGCGCGCCGGCGCGCCGCCGAACTGGGCAAACAGGTCGATTTCAGCCTGACGACCAACGCCACGCTGCTGCGGCCGGAGGTCATCGAGTTCCTCGCCGAGAATCGCGTCGGTGTCACGATTTCCATCGACGGCCCCGAAGACATCCAGGACAAGTTTCGCGTCTTCAAGAACGGCATGGGCAGCTACGACGTGGCGGCGCCCAAGATCAAGGCGTTGCTGTCCCGCCACCGCTCGCGGCCGATCGGCGCCCGGGTCACACTGACCAGGCAGACGCTCGACATCACGCGCATCTACCGCCACCTCGCGGACGACCTGGGATTCTGGGAGGTGGGCTTTGCGCCCGTGACCACGGCATCCAAGCGCGACTACGCCATTAGTGACAGCGGTTTCGATCACCTGCTGGCGCAGTTCCGCGCGCTCGCGCAGGAATACAAGCAGGCCGCGCTCGAAAACCGTCATCATGGTTTTTCGAACGTGCGTGAAACGCTGCAGGAACTGCATCAAGGCCACGCCAAGGCCTATCCGTGCGGCGCCGGGCTGGGCCTGATGGGCGTGGCCACCGATGGCGACGTCGCGCTGTGTCACCGCTTCGCCGGTTCGGACACCCACAAGATCGGCGATGTCCGCGGCGGTGTCAGCTGGGAGACGCAGCAGGCGTTTCTCACCTCGCACCACATCAACGAGAAAATCGATTGCCAGACGTGTTGGGCGCGCCCGATTTGCGCTGGCGGCTGCTATCACGAAGCGAACACGCGCTATGGCTCGACGCAGCAGCCCAACCTGCATTACTGCGAGTGGATCCGTGGCTGGACGCACACGTGCCTGGAGATTTACGGCGAGCTGGCGATGAAGAACCCGGAGTTCCTTCACCAGTTCGACGACGACCCGGTAGAGAAAGTGTCGTGACGCTGGAGCGTGCAGCCGAAGCGCAGACGTCAATCTGGCGAGGGACAAGATGAAACACTTGACTGCGATCAACAAAAAAGCCGTCCGCATGGAGGAGGTGACCAAGGATGTCGTCGCCCTCCAGCAGGGCCCTCCGCAACAGCCAGACCCGCCGCACATCCCGAACGGGTGCTCGCTGGTGTTCGCGCCGGGATGGGAAGCGGATCGCAATGGCGGCACGGCAGGTCTCTGCCAGCCGGTTGAGCGCGACCTCTTCGACTGCCACATGGGGTGTTTCTGGCCGGCCCAGGTGCCCGACCAGTTGAATCACGCGCCCGACTGGACCGCCAAGTGCGCCGCGGCCCAGAAGGATTGGCGCAAGATCGATCTCATCTTCCCCGACAAGAAATGAC
>JACCSI010000740.1 GCA_013813075.1 Acidobacteriota bacterium
CCGCAGGTCTTTGGCGCGTTTCACCAAGCCGTCGGAGCGTCTGATCAGATCGTCAAGCACGAGCGACACGGGGCCTCCAAAGCGCCGTTCCAACGGCAATCAACGTCAAGAGCACGGCTAACTGCGCGACGAGATCCCCAATTCTGGCATACACCGTCAATTCCTGGATGAAACGCACTTCGCCGACGACGGTCGTCGTCTCGAACAGTTCGGTGCGCGTCAGGACGCGCCCGTAGGGATCGACAATGCCGCTGATGCCGGTGTTGGCGGCGCGGGCGAGGTACCGCCCCTGCTCGATCGCCCGCATCGACGCCAGTTCGAAGTGCTGAAATGGCGCCGAGGTCTCGCCGTACCAGGCGTCGTTGGTAATGGTCGTCAACAACTCACTCCCGTCTCTGACTCCGCCGCGAATGAGGTGCGGGTAGACGACTTCGTAACAGATAGCGGTGCTCACCATGTGCCCGTGAACGGGCATCATCGTCACGCGCTGCCCTGGCGAAAAAGCGGAGACGGCTTCGACCAGCGGGCCGACAAATGTGAGCAGCGCGCTGAACGGCACATACTCGCCAAACGGCACGAGGAACATCTTGCGATACACCGCCGCGGTACTGCCCGAGGCGTCGAGCATGAACGCCGAGTTGTAATAACGCGCCGGCGAGCCGCGCTCGATTTCGTCGGAGCCGAAGAGCAACGGCGTGCGCGTCTCGGCGACCAGTCGGCGGACTTCGAGTGCGCTGATGGGGTCCTCGTCGAAATAAAACGGCGTGGCAGACTCGGGCCACAGAATGAACTGCGCACCACGAGCGGCCGCTTCGCGTGTCATGTGCAAGTAACGCTCGAAAATCGACGAGGCCCGCGACGAGTCCCACTTTTCGACCTGGGGAATGTTCCCTTGGATGAGGCCAATCTTCACGGCCTCGCCCACTCGCGTCAGCCTGCCGTCGCTGAGGCGAGCCGCACCCCACAGCGCACACGCGGCAACCAGACCGAGCGCCGCCAAGCCGGCAGTCAGGCGCTGCCGTCCATCGCGCATCGCAACCAGCGCGAACAATGCGTGCAGCGTCGCGAGAAACCAGGAGAGGCCGTAGACGCCCGTCGCACTTGCCAGCTGTGCAATCGGCAACAACGTGACCACCGCGTTACCCAGCGGAATCCATGGAAACCCTCCGAACAGATACGCGCGCGCGTATTCGGTGGACACCCACGCCGCGGGCGCCAGCAGCAGGCCGCGCGCGCCATAGCGCTGAATCAGCACCGCAGTCGCCGCCGACGAGATGCCGACATAGAGCGCCATGTAGAGAACCAGGATTCCGGCGACGGGAATGGCAACGAGCCATGACAGGCCGCCAAAGGTGGCCACCGTGCCACTGGTCCAATACACGGTTCCGCCATAGTGCACGACGCCAGTGAGGAGCCCGAGCGTGAACCCCCTCCGAGCGGACACGCCACGCAGTGCGCCAACACGACCCGTCCAGCCACACAGCGCCACATAGAGTGGCGTCAGCGCAACGAAGGCGACGGCCGGATGTCCGTATTTCGGGAAGGAGAGCGCGAGCAGCGCCCCCGAGAGAAGGGCTAGCGAACGATCCAGGGTTTAAACTGCTCTTCCTTTTGAAGGCGGGCAGAGACGGACTCGGCTTCGCGCCGATCCTTGTACTTGCCCACCCGGACACGGAATACTGCCGGGGCATCGGTGGCGGGCGAGATCACGTACGCCTGATAGCCCTTGGCGGTGAGACGTCGCACAATGCCCTCGGCCTCGACGCGCTGACCCAGCGCGGCAACCTGAATGGCAAAGCCGTCGCCCGCAGGTTCAGTCGCGACATCGGAGGCGGGCGCGACCGGCGCAGACGCCGGTATTGCATCCGGTACGCGTGGCGGCACCACGGCCGGTGTGGCACGCAACTTCTCCCGGGGTGCGTCGTCACTGGCCAGCCGTTCTGAATACGTGAGGGTTTCGTTTACCGACGCCGGTGGGCTGCTGCCCGTCGTCGATGGCACCGCCGGCGGCTCTGGAACCGTCGCGCTTTCCGCCGTCAGGGGATCGACCACGCCGGGCAAGTGCACGCCACGTCCGACCAGGACACCGCAGAGAAAGATCACGACGGCGACGACCGTCCCGGCCATGAACAGGAAAACAAGCTGCTTCCCGTTGAGCTGAATTTCGCGGAAGCCGTCGTCGTGAGTCGTGGTGGTCGCCATTCAGCTAAGTCCCTGATTCTATTGGCCGATCTTACCACGCAGCGCGCGCGCTTCGACAGAGGAAGGGTCGAGGGCCAACGCGCGGGCTACCTCGTCTTTGGCACCTGCGATGTCCTGCATCGCGAGGTACGCCTCTGCCAGCGCGAGATGTCCGGCGACCGTTTCCTCGCTCCAAAGCGCAATCTTCAATGCCTGAACGGCCTCCGCGGGACGGCCGCCGCGCAGATGAACGCGTCCTAAAAGCAGGTGCGCCTCCGATGAGTACGGCGCCAGATACAGTGCCCGCCGGAGCTCCTGCTCCGCCTCGCGGTCGGCTTCACGGCCAAAGGCCCGGCGCGCCGCCTCGAGATGAAATACCGCCAGCTCTGCCTGGTCACGCTGACCCGTCGAGGCGATGGTCGAGTCTACCCGAGCGCCGGGACGTTCGAGGTAGCTTTTCAATCGCTCCAAGCCGCGCGGCACGGCATCCGCCACCGCGGCGGCGCCTTCGTAGCTTGCCGAGAGTCGGCCCGCTAATTCGCGCTCACGCGCAGCTTCAGCGGTCGCGCCGGTTTGCTGCAGCGCCGCCCCAAGCACAAAATGCGCGTCGCCATCTGCGGGATCGCGTCGCACCGCTTCGCGCAGCCAATAGACCGCGGCCGGCGGATCCTTATCAAGCCAGTAACCATAGCCAAGATTGAAGAAGTAGTCCTGATCCGCGGGGTCGGTCTGCGACGCCTGGTTGAAAAAAAACACGGCGCGTCCGCTGGCTGCCGACGCCCCGCGGCGCAGCTGCACGACACCGATCGCGTTGAGCACCTCGGCCGATGGCACTTCGCTGTGAAGCGTCGTCAACGTCTTGTACGCGTCCTCGTACCGCTTCACCTGCATCTGCGACAGCGCGACGAGATATCGCGACGCTCTCGACTGTAAACTCGACGACGGCACACTATTGACGGCGTCGAGCGCTGCGAGATGGTCACCGCTGGCGCTGTGCACATCCCAGAGTGACAGCTTGATGCGGTCGTCCGCGGGGGCCGCCTTGCCGGCCTGCTCCAGGAACGCGCGCTGCATCTTCGGTGATTCCGCCACGAGACCTTTGACGAAGAGTTCAAATGCCTGCGGCGAGGTGAGCAACGTTCCCGGCACTGGGGGCGGGGACTCCGCGATAGTGCCGCGTAATCGGCGCGCAATGCGCTCATAGATGTCGAAGACATCGGTCAGCAGGCCACGCTCGATCACTTCGGGCGTCAACCGGCCCATATCAAGGCGAATGAGGCGCACGCGCACCGTCAGATGCTCGCCGGCGAGTTCGTAGGTCCCCACCACCAGGTCCGCCGCACCGACGAATTGGCCGACCTTGATCACGGTCGCGTGGCTGAGCGCGGCCGCCGGTGGTAACTGCAACCGCTCAAAGGCGCTGAGGCGCTCTTCGCGCGGCACCGTCGTGGCGCCATGACGTTCGAGATATTCCGACAACAGAATCGACGAACCTTCTCCCAGCCAGGCCAACCTCGGCTCGGACTGCGGGTTGTCGAACGGTATCACCAGCGTGTGATTGACGACAGGCTGCGCGGCAGCTGGCGACGGCCCGCTCAACGTCAAACCGAGAGCGCAGGTGAGGATCGAGCGCGTCAGGCTGCTTCCGCGGCGCGCTCCTCGGCGCGGTGCCCCCGGATGGTGACGGCCATGGTGCATGCATTTCCTCCAGACGCCTTGCATTCGCTGACGTCGACCTGCGCGTCGATATCGAAGCGTTGGAGGAAACGCTCCACCGCCGCGGAATAAAAGCCGCACATCGGAAACGCGGCCGTCTCGCGAACGGCGCAAAAAATCGACGCACGGATGTTCATCGTTCCTGCGCCCTTACGCATTCGAACGGTGGCCTTCGACCCCTTGAACGTATGCTTGACGAGACGTCGGCTCAGGCGCAGCGCCAGCCGTGCCCGTAACCACGGCGGGGTGCTGTGCACGAGGGCGCGCTCGACCGCCGACACCTCACCGAATCCCCAGTCTCCCGTGTATTGACCGGCGAGCGCCATGATTTGGTCGTAAGACGTCTGGCCTTCGAGACGAAGAAAGCTGAGCACGGCATGCAGCGGCGCCAAACCGAATTTGCTGCCACGCAGGCCCGGCGGGGTGAGCCAGTTCTCATAGAACGGCAGCCGCGCCGGAATCACATCGGATATTCCCTGGTGAAGACTGGCGATAAGAAGGCGTCCGATACCGGCGTCGACCATAATGCTGGAGCGAAACTTCTGATAACGTAGCACTAAATGCAGGGTTAGAGTGCCAGTGTGTATCCAAGGGCCAAAGTTGCCCCGGGTGCCGGGGCGGTGCCCTGGAGCCGCGAAAGTCGGCACGGGTTCCGGAGGCAGTGACGCGCACGCGGGGCGAGCACAAAAGGCGAGCACAGGGGGCGAACATGATCGCCGCAACGATTCTAGTCGGCGGCGGCGCGCGGCGGTTTCAGGGGACGTCGAAACCTACCCTTACAATCGGCGATCGGACGATTCTCGACCGCCAACGTGCGGCTGTGGCGGCCGCCGGGATTCGCGACGTCATACTGGTCGGCCGGTGGGCCGGTCTGGCGGTGCCGGGCGTGCGACATGTCCCGGATGTCATGGAAACTGGCGGGGCATTATGCGGACTGTATTCGGCGCTGCTGGCCGCGCCGACCGCCCTCGTGCTTGTCTTAGCGGGAGATCTGCCATTCGTCAGCGGCGCGCTTATTCGCGAGCTCGCCGTGATGGGTCACGAGCATGACGCCGTCGTCCCACGGGTCGGCGGACGGTGGCATCCGCTCTGCGCCGTCTATCACCAACGCGTGGCATTGGGACTTAAACGCCGACTTGACGCCGGCACATGGCGCATCACTGACGCGTTGAACGACATGCGCGTTCGCGACGTCACCGTTGACCGGTTGGGGGATCTGGATTCGAATGGCATGCTGCTCATGAACGTGAACACTCCCGACGATCACCAACAGGCCGAGCGCCTGCTGCGCCCACGCTCGTAAGCCGCCTTCCTCTGCCACCATGATTCTTCCGCTGCACCATCAGGTCAGGGGCCGTGTCCGCGCCATTCTGGCGGAGCTCTACGACCTGAGCGACGACACGGTCAATATCCCGATCGAGTCGCCGCCGAATCGCGCCCTTGGGGACCTCGGCAGTCCCGTCGCGTTCGAGCTGGCGCGCACGCTGCGCAAAGCCCCGCGCGTCATCGCGCAGGAGATTGCCGCACGTTTCACGGCCGGAGACGGCATTGCCAGGGTGGAGGCGGCGCCCAACGGCTATCTCAACGTCTTTATCGAACGGCGCGCGTTTCTGCTGCAGCGCCTTGGAGTGATCGAGCTCCCGGGCACGGCGGTCGCGCAGGCCACCGGTCCATCCGCCGTTCAGAAGACGATCGTCGAGCATACGGCCATCAACCCGAACAAGGCCGCGCATATCGGCCACCTCAGAAACTCTGCGCTCGGCGATACGCTCGTGCGGGCCCTGGGCTTTCGCGGCACCCCTGTCGAAGTGCAGAACTACATCGACGATACCGGCGTGCAGGTCGCCGACGTCGTCGTCGGCTTCCGCGAGATCGAACACCGCGATTTGGCGGGGGTCCAAGCCATCGCCGACGCCACGCGATTTGATTATTACTGCTGGGATCTGTACGCCAAGGTCACGGAGTGGTACACCACCGACAAGGCGCGTCTCGCCATTCGTGCCGCGGCGCTGCACGACATCGAACACGGCGTCAGTCCGACCGCCGAGATCGCGAATTTCATCGCCGAGCGGGTCGTCCGCTGCCACCTCAAGACGATGGCGCGTCTAAATATCGACTATCACCTGCTGACGTGGGAAGGCGACATCCTGCGGCTGAAGTTCTGGGCGCGAGCCTTTGAGGTGCTCAAGCACAGCGGCGCGGTCTATCTGCAGACCGAGGGACGACTCGCCGGATGCTGGGTGATGAAGATCGATGATCCGATCGCGAGCGATGACGATGCGGAGGTCGGTGCCGACGGCACCTCGAACCCCGCCGGCGCGGATGGCGGCGAAGAAGACCGCGAAAAAGTGATCGTTCGCTCGAACGGCACCGTCACTTACGTCGGCAAGGACATGGCGTATCAGTTCTGGAAATCTGGACTGCTTGGCAAGGATTTCTTCTACCGTACGTTCGCGCGCCGCATGGACGGCAGCCAGCTGTGGGCGACCACCAGCCACGAGGTTGACGCCGAGGTCGCGCACCCGCCGTTTGGTGCCGCACTGGCGACCTTCAACGTCATTGACGTGCGCCAGGCGTATCTGCAGAAGCTCTTGAAACAGGCACTCGTGGCGGTGGGCCATGCGGACGAAGCCGAGCGCCTCACCCACTTCTCGTATGAGATGGTTGCCCTGTCACACGCGACCGCGCGTGACCTGGGCTATGCGGCGCCGGCGGATGCCGACGACGCCAAGCGCCCATTCGTGGAGGTATCGGGGCGCAAGGGCCTCGGCGTCAAGGCCGACGACTTGATCGATCGGCTGTTTGCGAAGGCGCTGGTCGAAGTCACGCGCCGAAACCCCGAGTTGTCCGAGGCCGAGCGGCGCCGCATTTCGGAACTGATTGGCGTGGCCGCCGTGCGCTACTTCATGATTAAGTACTCACGCACGAAGGTCATCGCCTTCGACATCGACGAGGCGCTCAGTTTTGAGGGTGAGAGCGGGCCATATCTGCAATATGCCGTGGTGCGTGCGAACAATATTTTTCAGAAGCTCCAAGAGCGAGCGGGCGTCAGTACACCGGCTCTGCTCGCGTCGCTCGCAGCGACTCCCCCTGATGCGCTCAACGGTGAGGACGGCGATCACGAGTTGTGGAGCCTGGTCCTCGAAGCCGCCCGTCTCGATGATGTTGTCGAGCAGGTGGTGCGGTCGCTGGAGTTTGCCGTGCTCGCCAAATATGGGCTCGGCCTAGCGCAGATGTTCAACGGGTTCTATCACAAGGCACCGATCCTCAATGAAGAGCGCGAGGATGTGAAGCGCTGGCGAGCGGCGGCGGTAGCGTACTTCCGCCAGCAACTGACGCACACCCTCGAGATCATGGGCGTCGGCGTGCCATCGAGGATGTAAATTCGTACGCGGAGACCGAAAGCCACTTATGCCACTTATTGCGATTGCTCCATGCCGTGCGATGGCCGATTACCTCGAAGCGGTCAAGCGGACGGGGGGTGAGCCGCTCGAACTCGACTACCACCGCGATCACCCCGACGGGGTCGTGACACGAACCGCCGGATTGCTCCTCACTGGCGGCGGCGATGTCGATCCCACGCTGTACGGTGAAGCGCCACACGAGACGTTCCAGGCATCCGAACCGGGGCGCGATGAGTATGAAATCGCGCTCATCAAGGCGGCGGTCAAGGCCGCGCTGCCGATTTTCGCCATCTGCCGCGGCATGCAGGTGCTGAACGTCGCGCTCGGCGGCACACTGGTCCAGGACATTTCAACAATGGTCAACGGCGCCGCGCATCATGCGACGCCCTCAACCGAACCGCGGTTCACGATTGCGCACGAGGTCTGGGTCGCCAAGGGATCACGGCTGGCGGCTCTGATGGCAGAAAAAATGGACAGCGATACCTGCCAGGTGAACAGTCGGCATCACCAGGCGGTGAATAAACCGGCGCCTGGCTGGGAGATCACCGGCACCGCCCCCGATGGCGTCATCGAAGCGATGGAACACCCCGGTGACGTCTTCCGGATGGCCGTGCAGTGGCATCCCGAAAATTTCTGGCGCACCGGCGAATTCCGCCCGTTGTTCGAGGCCTTCATCGACGCTGCCAGAAGTAAAGCAGTCTGACCGCGCCGGCCGCCTATCGTCCCGCGGGTGCCGGCGGCGGTGGCCCCGGCTCCGCAGGGTCATTGCCGATGACCACGGTCCACGGCCGCACCTCCCACTTCCTGATCAAGCCGTGGATCACATACGGGTCGCGGGTCGCGAACGCTTCTACCGATGCCCGATCGGGCGAACGAAATATCAGCAATGCGCCATCGGCGGGGTCGGCCAGCGCCCCCGCAAGTAACAACTCACCGCGGGCGTGCGCCTCGCGCGCCAACTCAAAATGCTGCGGTCGATACTCAGCCCGCTTCGTGACGTAGTCGTCGACGGTTTCGTAAAACAACACAAAATAGGGCATTGCTACCTTTCGAACACCGCCACGCTTTCGACATGGGCCGTGTTGGGAAACAGATCCAGCATTTGCAGCGCGGTCAGGCGGTAACCGTTGTCGGCCAGCACCCGTCCATCGCGGCCGAGCGTGGCCACGTCGCACGAGACATACACCAGGCGCGGGGCACCTAGTCCGATGGCGCGCGTCAATGCTTCCTTACTCATCCCCGTGCGGGGAGGGTCGACCAGCACACAGGTCACGCCCGCGGGCCCCTCCGTCGCGAGAAAGGTCTCGACGGACTGGTGTCGGGCATCGATCGACCCGCGCGCGACGGCGGCATTCCTTTTCAAATCGTCGGCTGTTGTGCGATCACCCTCGATCGCGATGACGTCGCCGCCGTGGTTGGCGATCGCCGCCGAAAACAGCCCGACACCGGCATAGAGGTCCAGCGTCCGCCCGTCTGGCACTGCGTCAACCACCGCCGCCACCAGCGTGGTCAGCAGAAAACGATTGGCCTGGAAGAACGCGCGCGCGTGCCGGGTGAGCGTGACGCCGAAGGTACCTGAGAGAGCGGGGACCAACAGTGTCTCGGTGACGGATGGCACCCCCCATAAGGTCACGGCCTG
>JACCSI010000745.1 GCA_013813075.1 Acidobacteriota bacterium
CGTGCGGCGTGTTCCGCCGCCGACGACTCCAGCAGTGCGCGATTGATCTGCACCGCGACGTGGAAGGGCAAGAACGTGCCGAGCAACTCCTCGGGCGACGGCTCGAACAGGTAGTCCACCTCCGTCCCCACCGGCCGACCCCCGTCCCCAGCCCCGGCAGCGTCCGTCGCCGATTGCGGATTCTGCGGTGTCATCGCCAGATTCGCAATCGGCAGCAGGCGCTCAACGACAACACGCTGCACCATCACCGACCGGAACTCGTTGTAGACGAGGTAGACGTTGCCGACGTCGCCCTCAAGAAACTCCTTGATGGCGGTGTTGGCAATCGTCTGGGCGTGCGACCATTTGACGCTTTGAAAAAGGCCGACCTCTTCGTAGCGGACATCGAAGCCGCGACGCATGAAGAAGTCGCGACCCTTGCGACCCACAAGCGCCAGCGCAATCTCACGGCCCGGGTCGCGCGGCTGCGTAGCAATGAATTCTGCAGCGCCCTTGATCACGTTGGCGTTGAAGCTGCCGGCAAGGCCGCGGTCGGCCGTCACCACGATCAACAGCGTCCGTCCGCCCGGCTTTTCCTGCAGCAACGCATGCCGTGTCTGGTCGGTCCGCGACGCAAGATTGTTGAACACGCGCAGCATCTCCTGGGCGTACGGCCGGCTGCGCAGGATGCGCTCCTGCGCACGGCGCAGCTTCGACGACGAAACCATCTTCATGGCTTTCGTAATCTGCTGCGTCGACTTGACCGCACGAACGCGCCGGCGGATATCAATCAGTGACGGCATTGAGTCACAACTCGAGGATCACGAAAGGACACGACGATGGTCCTTCCTGTTTCCTTGGCTACGCCCGCGCTCCAGCGGCGCGAGACGCAGCAAATTGCTCGTTAAACTCTTTGATTGCTGCACCCAACGCGGTCTTCGCGTCGTCGTCCAGCGTCTTCTTCTCCCGAATCGTCGTCAGCAGGTTGGCGAAGCGCGTCTCGAGGAAGCGGTGGAAGTCCGTCTCGTAGGCGCGAACGTCCTGCACCTCGATCTGGTCGAGCAGGCCCTGCGTCCCGGCGTAAAGAATCGCCACCTGCTTCTCGACGGCCAGCGGTGTGTACTGCGGCTGCTTCAGCAATTCGACGAGGCGCGCGCCGCGATTGAGCATGCCCTGCGTCGCCTTGTCGAGGTCACTCGAACCGAACTGCGCAAATGCCGCGAGCTCACGATACTGCGCGAGATCGAGACGCAGCGTGCCCGCGACCTGGCGCATGGCCTTGATCTGCGCCGAGCCGCCGACGCGCGAGACCGAGTTGCCGACGTTGATCGCCGGTCGGACCCCCTGGTTGAACAGGTCCGACTCCAGGAAAATCTGCCCATCGGTAATCGAAATGACGTTCGTCGGGATGTACGCCGAGAGGTCGCCCGCCTGCGTTTCAATGATCGGCAGCGAGGTCAGCGACCCGCCACCGAGGGCGTCGTTCAACTTTGCCGCACGCTCCAGGAGACGCGAGTGCAAATAGAAGACGTCGCCGGGGTAGGCCTCGCGGCCTGGAGGACGACGAAGCAGCAGCGAAATTTCGCGATAGGCCTGCGCGTGCTTCGACAGGTCGTCGTAGATCAGCAGTGCGTGACGGCCGCTGTCGCGGAAGTACTCGCCCATCGCCGTCGCCGAATACGGGCTGATGTACAGCATCGGCGCCGGGTCCGACGCCGCCGCCGCGACGACGATGCTGTACCGCAGCGCGTCATTTTCTTCAAGGGTGCGAACCAGTTGCGCAATCGTCGACTGCTTCTGGCCAATCGCGTTGTAGATGCAGATGACGCCAGTCTCTTTTTGATTGAGAATCGTGTCGAGCGCTACTGCCGTCTTGCCGGTCTGACGGTCGCCGATGATCAACTCGCGCTGGCCCCGGCCGATCGGGACCATGCCGTCAATCGCCTTCAACCCGGTCTGCATCGGCTCCCGTACGGGCTGACGATCGACGACACCGGGCGCAAGCCGCTCGATGGGCGAGAAGTTCTTCGTGAGGATCGGACCTTTGCCGTCGATCGGCCGGCCAATCCCATCGACGACGCGACCGAGCAGCTCCTCGCCGACGGGCACCGAGATGATGCGACCGGTGCGCTTGACCGGATCACCCTCTTTGATTGCGCGGTATTCGCCGAGCAACACGCAGCCGACGCTGTCCTCTTCGAGGTTGAGGGCAATGCCGGTGACCCCATGCGGGAACTCGAGCATCTCGCCGGACATGGCGCGCTCGCAACCATGCAGACGCGCAATGCCGTCGCCGAGCGACGTTACGGTGCCGACCTCGGCCACGTCGACATCAACGGCAAAACTGCCGATTTGCTCGCGAATGATTCTGGATATTTCGTCAGCTTTGAGATTCATTTGCTACTCCGGCGGAGCCGCAGCCCACGCCCGTCCACTGCGCTCTGTCTCATGCCTGGTCCGCCAACTGCCGCTTCATTTTTTGCAGCTGGGTGCGAATGCTGCCGTCGTACACCGTGCTGCCAATGCGCGCGATGACGCCGCCAACCAGCTCCGGATCGACCTCGGTTTCTATCTGGACCTTCTTGCCGGTCAAGTCGCCGAGGCTCGCTGCGAGGCCCTGGACTTTGTCCGGGGCGAGCGGCGTCGCCGAGGTCACCGTGGCGCGAACGATATTGCCGTGCGCGAGCAGGCGTTCGCGATAAACCTCGGCCATCAGCGGCACCAGGTCGAGGCGGCTTCGGTCGGCGAGCATCTGCAGAATTTTGGCCAGGGGCGGTGCCGCGCCGACCGTGTCAGTGACGGCGCGGACGATGTTGGCACGCACCTCGTGGGGGATGCCGGGACTCGTCATCGCACGACGCAGTTCAGCGCTGTCCGCCATCGCCGCAGCGACCGACGTCAGATCCTCTGCGATCTTTGCCGGATCGGATTCTTGAATCGCGACTTCAAGGAGGGCCTTGGCGTAGCGCGTGGCAGACGTTCGCAGAGACATTACGCCGGCCGTTCCCTTACCTGATCCAAGTACCGATCGACGAGCCGATCCTGATCAGCCGCTGTGATCTGACGACGGATGCGATCGCCCGCGAGCTGCACGGCGAGAGCCGCGGTGTGCTCCACCAGTTCGCGCTTCGCGAGGCGCAACTGCACGTCGATTTCGCGGCGCGTCTGTTCGAGCAATCGTTCGCGCTCGCCAGCGGCGAGCGCAGCAATGCGCGCTTCTTCCGCGGAAATCTCGTCGGCGCCGCGTTGACGCAACGTGTCGATCTCCCCAGGTAACGCCTGCAGCTTGCGCTCGACTTCCGCCAGCTGTGCGGCGGCCGCGGCCTTGATGTTGGCGGCCTCCACCAAATCCCGGCGAATGGCGCCGTGACGGTCACGAAGATACGCCGACATCGGGGCATTGAGAAACCACCACAAGCCACCGACGAGGATCGCGAAGTTGGCGGTTGGCCACAGCAGCCCCGCCCAGATGCTGCCGTGGTCCCCCTCGGCGGCATGTTCGTCTTCAATATGATCGGCGGCAGGCTGCGCCGCAATACCGGGCGCGCTCGGTTCGGGGCTAGGCGACGGATGCGGTTGGGCCGACGCCACAGTGCCGCCGACTAAGAGGAAAAACGTCATCGCCAGCACCAGGCGCACGAGTGCCTGATGCGCGC
>JACCSI010000748.1 GCA_013813075.1 Acidobacteriota bacterium
ACTCGGTGGCGATCCGCTCGAGGAGCTCAGGGAGGCTGTCGAGCAAATCCACCTTGGGCAGCCGGGCGACCTTCGGCCGCAATCGGGCGCGCGCTTCCCAGCGCTCGAGAATTGTCGAGGCGGCATCGCGCAGTGAGGCGGCAAGTTGAGTTGAGAGGGTCGGCACAATGAATCTGGGCGTGACGCGACGTTGCGTCAGGTCTGCAAACACCGGTCCAGCGCTGGAGAATCTTCCGCGCACTCCCTCAGCACCTGCCAAAGAGCGGCGATGTGCTCTCTCTCCGTCAGTTCGGCACCAATTGACACACGTACCATCCAGCGATCTTCCAGCGTTGCGGCGGTCACGTAAACGCGACCGGACCGATTCGCCCGCTCCGCCCACTCGATCGTATGACGATTCACCCAGTCGCCGGTCATCCCGGCCGGTTCGTGGCGCACGCAGACGGTCTGGAGCGTCACCGGCGCCAGGACACGCCACCCCGCGGTGGCGCGTACCTGTTCGGCGAACCACTGCGCGTTGTCGAGATCGCGACGCAGCCGCGCCTGAAGACCAGCCACTCCCTGCTCGCGAATGAGAAACCAGAGTTTCAGCGCGCGGAAACGGCGGCCCAGCGGAATGCCCCAGTCGCGATAGTTCGTGACCTGATTGTCCGCCGCCGATTGCAGGTAACTGGCACTGGTCGACATGACCCGGACCAAGTGCTGCGCGTCGCGCACGAAATACACCGTGCAGTCGAACGCGGCGCCGAGCCATTTGTGTGGGTTGATGACGATGGAATCGGCGCGTTCAATGCCGTCCCACATGGTCCGGCACTCAGGCAACACCATGGCGGAGCCGGCCATCGCGGCATCAACATGGAGCCAGAGGTTGTGCCGCTTTGCCACCGCCGCGATGGCAGCAATCGGATCGATTGCCGTCGTGGTGGTAGTGCCCGTCGTCGCCACGATTGCACACGGCTGGCGGCCCGCTGCGAGGTCTTCGTCAATCATCGACGCCAGTGCGGCGGGATTCATCGCGTAGTCGTCGTCATAGGGCACAAGTCGCACGTTGTCGCGGCCAAAACCGGCGAGGAGCGCGGCTTTGTCAACGGACGTATGACTGTGACGCGACGCATAGACGGTCAGCGGCTGGGGCTGCGACTGCAGGCCTCCATGACTGAGGCTGTAGGCCGTGGCGCGCTCGCGGGCACACACGAGCGCCACCAGCGTGCTCGTGGAAGCGGTGTCCTGAATAACGCCGCGCCACCCGTCTTGCAACCCCACCATCTGGCGCAGCCAGTCGGTGACGACCTCCTCGAGTTCGGTCAGCGCAGGGCTTGACTGCCACGCCAGGCCCAGCACGCCCAGGCCGGTGCTGATGTAATCGCCCAGCACGCTGGCCAGGGTACCGTTGCACGGGAAGTACCCGTAGAACTGCGGATGCTGCCAGTGGGTGAGTCCGGGCATGATCACCCGATCCAGATCGCGCAGGATAACGTCGAAGGCTTCTGGCTCCTGCGGGGGGGATGATGGTAACTGCGACTTCACCTCGCCTGGCGCCGTGCGTGCCATGACCGGCCGTTCCGCCACGCGCGCGCGGTAGTCCGCGATGAAGTCGACGACGTCGTGGCCGAACGTGCGGAATTCTTCGGGCGTCATAGAGCAGACTCACAACACTCGTTCGCGTGCGTTACTGCGCGAACTGGATGAAATACTGCGAGCGACCGCCCATGAAAAAACGGGCGAGCTCACCGGCGATCCTGTCGGTACCGACCCCAACCTCTATTCCCATGACCTGCGGATACCAGGTTCCGCCGGCAATGAGCCGACGAGGCGTGGACCACCCGGACGGATCGGCAAGCGACTCCGAGAACGCGATGTAAATGCCCTCCTGCCGGAATTCGTTGTCAATGGCGTGATTGAGCAGCATGACGTACTGCTTCAGATACGTGTTCCAGTGCACGGACGGCCCCCAGAACGCGTCAACGCGCTGCCCGTCGTGCCACTCGTCGGTGGCGCGATAGATCGGCATGCCCGCCGGGTACGTATACGTGTAGCCCTCGCTCGTTCGCGTGTATCGGGCGGGCATCCACGTCGAGCGACCCGACCACACGGCCAGACGGCCACGTGGCCGATCTCGCGCCGACCATGGCATGCGTGCGACCGCGACACCCTGGATGGTCGCGGGCCTGCCGTACTGGCTGAAATACATGTAGAGGTATTTTCGGTCCGGACCGAGCATGACGCTGAGATCGCCGACCCCGCCGATGAAATAGCGGTTCGTCGTCCCACAATCATGCGAGTCGGGGGGCGCTTCGAACACCACGCCGAGATCCTCCCAGGTTTCCCCGAAGTCGCTCGAGCGCGCGGCGCCAATGCGGGGCAACACACGCGTACTGCTGTCGCAGATCTCGGCCGGGAGTTCATTGTGGTAATAGCCGTACCAGGTTCCGTCGACGTCGGGCACGATCGCTTCTATCCAGACGCCGTGCTGCGGTGCCGGTGCGAAGTCTACCGGGCCGAGGCCAACGAGGGTCGATACGGCGGTGCCGGCATGGCGTGTCGCCCAGCCGTTGACTGAAGTGAAGAGGAACAGGGCGTCGCGCCCGTTGACGAGTTCCCAGACCGACGGGCTGTTGCTGTCCGCGTCGACACCGAACCTGACCGGGGCGGCAGGCACCAGCGTGGCCGTCGGTTCCCGCTCGACGGGGACTGCCTGTCCGTGCAGCCCGACGCTCGCCAGCCATGCCACACCAAGGAGACGAATTGTGTGAATCATTGGGAGCCTCGCGCTCGGGTCAGTGTCACTTCCAGGCGCGGCGGCGGCATGCGGATGCCGTCGCGATCGAGCAGCAGCTTGATCCGACGCCGCAGTTCGCGCCCGACGTCCCATTGCTTGAGGGGGACGGTCTTGATGCGGCACTTGAGTGTCATCCCCGCATCCTTGAAATCGTCAATCCCCAGGCTCTCGACCGGTCCGAGAATGAACGGGGCGAACGCCGGATCGTTCATCAGCTGATCACCCGCCTCCCCGATCAGCGCACGCACGTGGTCGGCATCGGCGTCGTACTCGACGCCCAGGTCGATGACGTAGAAGGAGAAGTCCTTCGTACGGTTTGCGAGGGTTTTGATGTCGCCGTTGGGAGTCACATGGACAACGCCCTCGAGGTCACGCAGGACAATGGTGCGCAAGTTAATCTGTTCGACCAGCCCGCCAATGCCGTTGACCATGGCCACGTCCCCGACCCTGACCTGATCTTCGACGATTAAAAAAAAGCCACTGATGACGTCGCGCACCAGCGTCTGGGCCCCAAACCCGATGGCGAGCCCCATAATCCCGGCGCCGGTGAGGACCGGAGTGATATCGACGTCCAGCTCGCGAAGGACGATCAGGACGGCCGTTGCCCACACCAGTGCGGACAGCCCCCGGCCCACGACCCGCGCAATGGTTTGCGCACGTTTGCGGCGCTCGAGTGCATCGAAGCCTGTGCCAACGGCCATTTCGCGCTCGGCGCGCACGATGACCGCTGACAGCATGCGGACAACGACAAAGGCCAGCAGCAGCAGGGCGACGATACGGATACCGGTCCGGGTCGCCCACCGTCCCAGGTCCTCGGAGTGCATGCCGACGCCCAGTTGGACGCCCGCCAAGTCGAGCGCGGGGAAGGCGAACACCGCGAAGACGATGAGAAACGTCATCACGCGCAAGGCGCGCACCGTCCCCTGTGCAAGCGGTTCGTAAGCGGCGCTCTCGCGCCCGGCCGCCGTGAGCAGGCGCCGCGCGAGGCGTCCGGCGGCCAGGGCCGCGG
>JACCSI010000752.1 GCA_013813075.1 Acidobacteriota bacterium
GGTGCGGCGGCGATGATTGTGTATTCGGATCCACAGCAGGATGGCTACCTGAAAGGCGAGGTCGTCCCCAAGGGTCCCTGGGGGCCCGCGAGCCATCTGCAACGTGGAGGCATCGCCTACGACTTCATCGTGCCTGGTGATCCGCTCACCCCAGGCTGGGCGTCTACGCCCGGCGCGCGTCGCATCCCGATTGGCGATGCGGAATCGGTGCCGAAGTTGATGGCGTTGCCGATGTCATATCGCGATATTCAGCCCATTCTCGAGAAACTCGGCGGGCCCTTGGCTCCCCCGGAGTGGAAGGGGGGCTTGCCGATCGAATATCGACTCGGCGGCGACGCGGCGCGCCTGCACCTGCAGATCGAGATGCGGACCGATGTGCAGCCGAACTACGTCGTTGAAGGGCGCATCCGTGGCACCGAGCTGCCGGACGAATGGGTCGTGCTGGGCAATCACCACGATGCATGGGTCTTTGGCGGCGTCGACCCCTCCAGCGGCACCGCATCGATGATGGAACTGACCAAGGCGTTGGGTCGGCTCAAGCAGGAAGGCACGCGTCCCAAGCGGACCCTGGTCTTCTGCAGCTGGGATGGGGAAGAGGTGACGCTGACGGGATCGACCGAATGGGGTGAGCAGTTTGTGTCCGAGCTCAGACAGAAGGCGGTCGCGTATCTGAACGTCGATTCGGCTGCGGCTGGTCCCAAGCTCGAACTCTCGGCCGTGGGCTCGCTCGCACCGATGGTAGTGGAGCTCACCAAGGAACTCCGCGATCCGTCGGGGGTCTCGCTCTATGACGCGTGGCGGCGTCCGCAGGGCGACGGTGACGGGCCCACCACGGGAGCGCTGCCAGACCAGGCGCTCGCCGTCACCAGGATCGGCAGTGGCTCGGACCACACCGTGTTTATCAACCACGTCGGTGTTCCGGTGGTCGAAATGGGGTTTGACGGCCCGTATGGCGTCTACCACTCCGCTTATGACAGTCACTACTGGGTCGACAAAATCGGCGACCCAGGCTTTCGCTACAACCGGCTGATGACCGAGCTGTGGGGCTCGATGGCGCTGCGTCTCGCGAATGCCGAGGTGCTGCCGTTCGATCTCGAGTCGTATGCCACGTCGGTTCGCGACTTCGTACGCGCGTTCGAAGAAATACCCGGGGCTTCTGACCGTCTCGAGGTTTCCGATCTCGTCGAGGGCGTGCGGGCGCTTCGAACCGCCGGCCGGAGGTTGAATGCCCGGCTCGAGGCGGCTCTCGAATCGAACGCGCTCCCACGCGAGGTGGCCGGCCGTGTCAACGAGCGCCTCCTGCAGTTCGAGCAGCAATTTCTGCACGCGGAGGGGCTTCCCGGTCGAGCATGGTTCAAGCATTTGCTGTATGCGCCCCGCTACACCTACGCTGCGATGACGCTTCCCGGCATCACGGAAGCCGCGGAGCAGGCGGACTGGCCGCGCGCGGCTGCCCAGCTCGCGCTCGTGGTCGACGCCCTCGCGCGGGCCACAGCCCTGGCGGATACGGTCGCCGCGGAGCTGCCTGCAGACGCCCGTCCGACATCACTCGAGTCGCGACTGCGACAGGTGCGGGACAAAGTGGACGGGCGCATGGCGGTGTACGTCGAGAACGTCAAGACGGGCGAGCGCGTGACCATCGACGCCGATGCGTCCTACGAGACCTTCAGCGTGATCAAGGTGCCACTGATGGCGACTGTGCTCGATCGTGTGCGCGAGGGTCGGCTGTCCCTCTCGGACCGCATCACGCTGACGGCGGACCAGCGCCGAATCCCGTCGGGCGTGCTCTACGCACTGGACGCGGGCCTCGCTCCGACCCTGAAAGATTTGCTGATGCTGATGATCATGGTCAGCGACAACGAAGCCACGGATGCGCTGGGCGATCTCGTGGGTCGCGACGAGGTGACCCGGTACATGGGGAGCCTGGGGCTGCCGAACACCATCTTGCGCTTCTCCGATCTCGAGTGGGATCGGCTGTGGCTCTCCCAACTCGATCCCTCATATCGAGATGCCAGCGGCGATCGGACGATCGATTTTCCATTTGCCAAGTACGGCGACCGCGCGGTGCGGGAGTCGTTCCGCCGCGTCATCGAAGACACCGGACTCTTCTTCGGCCGGAGCACGGCGCGGGAGACCGGGCAGCTCTTCTCGTTGATGGCGAAGGGCGAATTGGTGTCCAAAGAGGCGTCGGCATTGATGGTGTCGATGCTCAAGCGTCAGCAGGTGAGCAATCGCTTTCCGCGCTATCTCGGTGACGACGTCGAGATCGCGCATAAGACGGGTGATGGACAGCCGTGGGTCGCCAACGACGCCGGCATCCTGTGGATAAGGGACACGCCGATCGTGCTCGTCGTGTTCGCCGGGCATCACCGCGGCACAACCGAAGAGATTCACGAAGCGGAGGGTCGAATGGCGGCGATTGTTGCGGATTATTTCGGAGGTACGGTGGATCCCTCGGCGCTGAAACCTCGGTGACGATCACGTCAGCGACTGAAGCCGTGATCGCGCGCGAACACAGTCGCCTGCGCGCGTGACCACACGCCAAGCTTGTCGAAGAGGTTCGAAGCGTGATTGCGGACCGTCTTCTCGCTGATCTGCAGGCGGTCGGCAATATCCGTGTTGCTCAACCCGTCGGCCATCAGCGCCAACACCTGGCGTTCCCGCGCGGACAAGGCGGCGAACGTCCCATCGGCTGCTGTGTCCTTGTGCTGCAGGAACGAGAGCACCGCGTCGCGAAACCGCTGCCACGCCGGCTCCTGCTTGAGCAACACGTGGTTGCGAGAGTCGAGCTCGACGAACTCCGCGCCGGGAATCCCGCTTGCGAGGAAACGTCCTTCCGCGATTGCGACGACCTCGTCGCCGCGTGCGTGAAGGACCAGCGTGGGCGTGCGGACGTCACCGAGTAACGACGAGATTCAACGACGGCGCGCGCCTCGAACAACCTGGCGG
>JACCSI010000753.1 GCA_013813075.1 Acidobacteriota bacterium
GTCTCAGGGCGTGACGACGCAACTACCGCCCTCCAGCAACATCGCCGTGGACTACGAGAAAGACGTCAAACCGCTGCTGTCGCAGCACTGCTACTCGTGCCACGGGGGGCAGGCGCAGCAGTCCGGGTTACGGCTCGACCTGCGCCAGAACGCGCTTCGCGGTGGTGACTACGGGCCGGTGATACTTCCGGGCAAAAGCGCCGACAGCAAACTGATTCGCCGGCTGGTCGATGGCGATGGCGGGATGCAGATGCCGCCTTCGGGGCCGCTGTCGCCGGCAGAGATCGGTATCCTGCGAGCCTGGATCGATCAGGGTGCCGAGTTCCGCACCGACGTTGCGGAAGCGCCGGCCAAACCAATTGATCCGAAACTGGCTGCGGTGATCGCGGCGGTGCGCGGCGACACGCGAACGGCCTCGAGACGCTGGTCGCCGATGATTCCGACCTCATCAAGGCCACGGATTCCGCTGGATCGACGCTCCTACACCATGCGGCCGGCTTTGGCCGGCTCGACACCATGACCTGGTTGCTCGATGCCGGTGCCGACGTCCACGCCAGGAATCGTCGCGGATCCACATCGCTGCATTGGGCGATGCACGACGAAGCCAAGGTCCGTGTACTGCTGGCGCGTGGTGCAGCCGTCAATGAAAAGCAGGTGGAGGGGAAGACGGCTCTGGCGATGGCGGCGTCGCTCGCCAACGCCAATCCCACGCTTCGACTGCTGCTCGACCACGGTGCGGACCCGTCGATAGCCTCTGCGATTGGCCAGACGGCGTTGATGGTCGCCGCGGGTCGCGGCGACGTCGAGGCGATCCAGTTACTGATCGACAAGAAGGCGGACGTCAACGCCAAGAACGGCGCCGGCGAGACGGCGCTGATGCTGGCGGCGACCGATGGCAATCACAAGGCCGTTGCGCTGTTGCTCGACCACGGTGCCGACGCGCGGGTCAGGACCAAGCGCAACGAAACGGCGCTCGGTAATGCCAGTACGAGTGGCAACGAGGAGACCGTCCGGCTTCTGCTCGCCCGCGGCGCGGAGGTCAACGTCCAGAACATTCGCGGCTTCTCGCCGTTGATGCTTGCCGCCAGTTCCGACACCACGCCGGCAGGTGTGGTGAAGCTGCTGCTCGCGAATGGCGCAAACACGGCGTACACCGCTGATTACGACGAGACTGCACGGGATCTCGCCGCCAAACGCGGCGACACCGCAGTGACGCGCCTGCTCGGTGGCCCGGCAGCCGCAAAAGGTGTGACGCCTGCTGTCACGCACACGGCCAACTACGGCGGTGGTATTTCTGAGGCGGTGGAGAAGTCGTTCGGCCTGCTCGAGAAGCAAAGCCACAACTTCATTCGCATCGCGGGCTGCAACTCGTGCCACTCGCAGGACCTGGTATCCGCGGCCGCGGGCTTGGCGCGGAGCAAGGGGTTGAGAGCGCCGGGTGAGATCGCGCAACTTCCCGCGTCGATGCGCCCCCCTGCCGAACGTCTCATGGATCTCGACGTCGTCAACCCCGGCACGCTCGGATGGGAACTGTTTGACTTGGGCATGAACGGCGTCGCGAGGAATGACTACACTGACGCGTCGATTCGCTACATCAAGGCGATGCAGACGAGGTCGGGGAGCTGGTCGGCGAACGAAAGCCGGCGGCCACCGATGAACGTGGGCGACTTTCAGTTCGGCGCGCTCGCGATTTACGCGCTGAAACATTACACGCCCGCGGCCGAGCAGGAGACAACGAACGAGGCGGTCGCCAGGGCGGTGGTGTGGCTTGAACGCGCGACGCCGGAATCCACGCAGGACCGCGCGTTCCAGGCCTTGGGGTTGGCGTGGGCCAATGCGAGTGAGGCAAGCGTCAAAAACGCCGCTGGCGCTCTTGTCGCAATGCAGCATGGCGATGGTGGCTGGAGCCAGTTGCCGACGTTGGCATCGGACGCCTACGCGACCGGTCAGGCGCTGTACGCGTTGACTGTTGCCGAAGGCATCGCGCCGACCGATCCGCGGTATCGCAAGGGCATTGACTTCCTGCTGCGGACACAGGCCGCCGATGGCACGTGGCACGTCAAGTCGCGATCGATCTGGCTGCAGCCGTATTTCGAAAGCGGGTTCCCGTACGGCCGCGATCAATTCATCTCCGTTGCCGGCACGGCGTGGGCGTCCATGGCGCTCAGCACCGCGGCCGCGCCCACCAGCAGTACACGCCGATAGTCGAATCGTCTTGCCGCGTGGGCTCCGGAAAGGCGGGCCTGAGATAGCATGAGGGTTTGCCGCGGCGGGTGTGTCCGGCAACCAAGGAGCTCCGTGTGGCCAAGATCAAGGTGAAGAACCCCGTCGTCGAAATGGACGGGGACGAGATGACGCGCATCATCTGGCAGCGTATTCGCGAACAGCTCATCCTCCCGTATCTCGAGATCGACCTGAAATATTTCGACCTTGGCGTGGAGTCTCGCGACCGCACGGCCGACCAGATTACGGTGGACTCGGCCAACGCGACGCGGCAGCACGGTGTGGCCGTCAAGTGCGCCACGATTACCCCAGACGAGGCCCGCGTCAAAGAGTTCAATCTCAAGCAGATGTGGCGCTCCCCCAACGGGACCATCCGAAACATTCTCGACGGCACAATCTTTCGCGAGCCCATCATCTGTCGCAACGTGCCGCGGCTGGTTCAGCACTGGGACAAGCCAGTGGTCGTCGCGCGTCATGGGTTTGGCGACCAGTACCGTGCGCAGGACTTTCACTTTCCCGGGGCCGGGACCCTCACACTCAGCTGGACGCCCACCGGCGGCGGCGAGCCGATCACGCGCGATGTCATCAAGACCAACGGCAGCGGCGTGGCGATGGGGATGTTCAACCTTGACGCCTCGATCGAAGGGTTCGCGCGTGCGTGTTTCACCTACGCGCTCGCTCGCAACTATCCCGTCTACCTGTCGACCAAGAACACGATCCTCAAGGTCTACGACGGCACGTTCAAGAACACCTTCGAGCGCGTGTTCGATGCGGAGTTCCGCGCCGCGTTCGACGCCAAGAGTCTGACCTACGAACATCGCCTTATCGATGACATGGTGGCGTCGAACCTGAAGTGGAACGGCGGCTACCTCTGGGCGTGCAAGAACTACGACGGCGATGTCCAGTCAGACACCGTGGCTCAGGGTTACGGATCGCTCGGCCTGATGACGTCGGTGTTGATGTCGCCCGACGGCCTGGCGATCGAGGCCGAAGCCGCGCACGGTACCGTGACGCGCCACTACCGGATGCATCAGCAAGGCAAACCCACGTCAACCAATCCGATCGCGTCGATCTACGCATGGACGCGCGGTTTACAGTACCGCGGCACGTTCGATGGCACGCCCGACGTCGTGGCCTTCGCCGACACCCTCGAGCGAGTCTGCGTCGACGTGGTCGAGTCCGGCCGGATGACCAAAGACCTGGCGATTTTGATCCGGCCGGATCATCCGTTCTTGACGACCGAGGAATTTCTGAGCGCGATTGACAGCGAACTGCAATCCCGCATGTAGAACAACGCGGTCAGACGACCGGCTGGGCTTGTCTTCTCGACCCTTGTGCTAAGGTTCCGGGGATGCCGACGAGCGATAGTGACGCGCCCGAACGCGAACAGACGGACGAGAGTCTGCGCCTCGAGCGTGAGAAATCTGATCGTGCCCTTGCAGCCAAGCTGGACGCCGTCGAAGCGGACGCCGATCTCGTCGTTCGCCGTGCGCGTGAGACGGCGGATGCGGTGCTGTTCGAGGCCAGGGCCAAAGCCGACGACAAGCTGGCTGACGAATCGGGATTCTCGCCGCACGACACCGTCACCGAAGAACGGGAGATTGAAGATGGCGCGCTGCGCCATGAGCGCGCCGCCGCGGACGAGAGCCTTCGCCGCGAGCGCTTGGAAAAGGCGCGAGCGCTAACCAGGTTGCTCCCCACTGAGCGAGATAAAACCGACCGCTTCCTGCTGATCGAGCGAGATCGCTCGGACGATGCGCTGGCCAACCGTGACGATTTTCTCGGCATCGTCAGTCACGACCTGCGCGATCTCCTTGGCGGCGTGGTCATGAGCGCGGAACTGCTTGCGCAGTCTGCCGGCAGGGGTGAGGGCGCACCCGCGACCGTAGTCGAAACCGAGCGCATCCAACGTTACGCCGCGCGCATGAACCGCTTGATTGGGGATCTCCTGGACATCGCCAGCATCGATGCAGGCAAGCTGGCGATGACGGCGGTGCCAGGCGATGCGGCCTCGCTTGTCACGGAGGCCGCTGAGACGTTTCAAGCGTCCGCTGCCGCCAAAGGGGTAGTGCTCAGCACGGACGTCGACCCGGCTCTCTATGCCGAGTTCGACCACGATCGCATGTTGCAGGTGCTGAGCAACTTGATCAGCAACGCCATCAAGTTCACCGCGGGCGGCGGTCATATCAGCATCAGAGGCCAGCACGAAGCCGACGGGGTGCGCATCGCCATCAGCGACACAGGCCCGGGCATCGCCGATGAGATGCTCGAGTCGGTGTTTGAACGGTTCTGGCGGGTCGGCAAGTACGATCGTCGAGGGCTCGGTCTGGGCCTGTACATTTCGAAATGCATTGTCGAAGCGCACGGCGGATCGATCTGGGCCGAAAGCACCCTCGGCGAGGGCAGCCGCTTCTTTTTGACGTTCCCCGTGAAGGCCGTGCCGGTTACTGCGGCGCCTTCGTGAAGATATCC
>JACCSI010000019.1 GCA_013813075.1 Acidobacteriota bacterium
CCGTCGTCGTCGCGACGGCAGTCACCGGTCGAGGCTGCGCGAGAGCCGTGGTCGCGATGGCGGCCGCGGGCGCGCCTCGTTGGAATGTGTAGTCGCCCACCTGGGACGGCACTGCGCATGCCGCAACCGAACAGAGAATCGCGCCCAGATGGATGAACCGCCGGTTGCTCGCCATGGTCGCGCCGACCCTCCTAAACTGGAAACACATCACGCATCAGGTCAACAATGACATTGGCCTCGACGTCTCGCAGGACCAGATGACGGCCCACGATGCGATATTCGAGGTCTGGAGGCAGTTCGGGCAGCAGCTTGAGAAGATTGCCCGGAAACGTTGCCAGCGGCAAGGTTGTTGGGTAGACCATGTTGACTCCGATTGCCACGTCTTTGGGTAGTTCGACGATCAGCGCCTTGCGGTCGGCAGCAGGGCGCCTGGTGAAATCCTCGCTGATGATCTGCCTGAGGTACGGCTGATACTGCTTGATAAGAAAGTCGCCTTCTTTCGCGTCGGGGCGCTGTTTGATAATCGCCTCGGCCAGTGCGGCCTGGCGCTTGGAAAGCAAGGCCGGGTCGGGGGTCTGGCTGAACGCGGGCACCATCTTGGCGACGTTGTTGTGAAAGCTGACGTATTGGCCAATGCGGGCGAGGAACGCCTTGGTGGCGGCGCCCCGAAGCTTCGGATCAAGGACCTGACCCTCGACACGGGTCGGCGTTCGAGGCGTCGTCGCCTGCGCGTTGGCCGACGCGCCACTCGTTGCGCTGCAGGCGATTGAAAAGAGGACCAGAACGGCGACGCTCGCCTTGGTTGCTGACTTCATAAATGGACTCTCCGGGGACCGTCCTAACCTCGGCTTCAAGGTCCATGCCACCCCATCCTCCGCGGAGCTGCCACTTCGCAGCCGAGTCGGTTGAGTCACCGAATGTCTACATTACCCTTGCCGCTACCGACCTGTCTCTTCCCCAGAGACGCTGCGGATATCCGCCTGTGCTGGGGAGCGGTTCGTGCATTCGGCAGGATAGTGCGGTCACCCCGTCTGGTCCATATTTTCCCATGCTGGATTGCCGCGCTGATGCTCGTGGCGGTGGCGGCGTGCCGGGAGCCGTCGGCTGCGCAGCCACGCGGCGAAGTCGCCAGCGCGCCGACCGTGGTGCCGGTGGCGGGCGACGCTCTGCGAGCCGGGACGCTCGCGCTTCCCAATGCGCTGACGTCCGTGAAATTCGCCGTCATCGGCGACAGTGGACGCGGGACGCCGCCGCAGCACGCCATCGCGGCGCAGATGCTCCGCTATCGCAAGGACTTCAAGTACGACTTCGTGCTGATGCTCGGCGACAACATTTACGAAGGGCCCGCGACGCCCGAGGACTTCCGCCTCAAATTCGAGGAGCCGTACCGGGAGCTGCTCAAATCGCGGGTCAGGTTCTACGCGGTGCTTGGCAACCATGACGACCCTCGCCAAGTGTCCTACGCCCCCTTCAATATGAACGGCGAGCGGTACTACAGCTTCGCGCCACCCGAAGATCTCCTGACACGGATTGCGACCCGCGTTGAATTCTTCGGCATTGACTCCACGAACCTCGATCGCGCGCAGTTGCGCTGGCTCGACGAGCGGCTTGCCGCATCACGGGCGGAATGGAAAGTCGCGTTCCTGCACCATCCGCTCTACACGTCGGGACGATATCGCACGGCGTCGCGCGCGCACCGTTGGGCACTCGAGCCGATTCTGACGCGCCACCAGGTGGACGCCGTGTTCTCGGGTCACGAGCACATTTATCAACGATCCGCACTCCAGAAGGGAATTCAGTACTTCGTCAGTGGAGGCGCCGGGTCGCTGCGGCTTGGCGACGGTGTTGACGCCTCATTCGTGGCGCGGACCTACGACGCCGATTATCACTTCATGCTGGTCGAAATTGAAGATAAGGCACTGCACTTCCAGGCGATCTCGCGCAACGGCGACACCATCGATGCCGGGACGCTGCGCCGGGCCGGCAACGCCCGGCAAAGCCGCGAGGACCGCCCTACGCCTCAGGACACGCCGGTCCCTCGGTGATGGTGGAGACTTTGGATTTGAAGGTCCGCACCCAGTCGCTGACCGGGCGGGCGGCGCTGAAGATCCCGCGCTCGTGATTAAAGCGGGCACCCGCAAACAGTTCGGTAATTTGCGGATCGGATAACTGGGTCAGCAGCCGGCCGATAAACTGCCGGCCAGCCTCAGTAACGTGCGCCTTCCCGAATGTTGCGCCGTCATAAGGCAGATCGATCATCGACACCGTACAGCTTGGCCGGTCTTCCCATATCGGCGCATGTCCCCACGCGTCGAGGTCCACTTTGACCGGGCCGAACGTCGCACCGACATCCTGGAGCAGAAGAAACGGGTCTGAGCAGCGGGTGTCCTTCGGCCAGTGCGCCGATAGGCAAACCAGCCGCTGATTCTCCGACTTGTTGTCCCAATGGGAAAGGAAGACAGCCATTAGCCGGAGCGCATCGACATGCGCCCGCGGAGCCCCGCCTTTGGCAGCGTCAACGAGGTCCAGTTCGAAGAATGACCACCCCTCGACCTGGTCGGTTTCGACCGGCCGCCCGCTGAACTTGCGCTCGAGCGCCACCCAGGTGAACTCTTCGACGTCGTTGTAATCGATGACGTTCTTGTAAAGCGGCCCGGCCCCCGTGACTTCCACCACTTTCATCGTGGAAAACGGCTCTTCTGGACATCCGTAACAATGGACTTTCTCGACCAGGGCGATATCGTCCGCGCCAAATCCCAGCGCCTTCAACAAACGGGTGGCTGCGGCCTCGGCCGGGATTTCCGGGCCCTTGCCGTATTTGATACGGATCTTCTGCCCGTCCTCGAGAGTGCAGTCGAACTTTGGTGTGGTTCCACCCAGGTCGCTGAGCTTGAACTTACAGCTGAGCGTTTCTAGGCCTTCCCCGACGAAGCTCGCGTGAGCGATCGGCACCGCGGGAGTTCGCCACACGTGGGCTCTCCCGAGCATTTCCGCCCTCTGCTCGTCCGTGACCTTCCGATCGTCGTCATCCAGTGACTTGGGCTTCTGCGCCTTGGTTTCGGCCTTCGCTTCCTGTGGGGTGGCAACGTGGAGCCGATCCCAAGCCACCCACACCCCGGCGGTGAGGACAATGACGACCACCACCGCTGTCAACACACGCGGGCGGCTGCGCAGCATCCCCGCCGAATTGCAAAGGCTGGGCCGGAGCGCGTGGAATGCCAATTGCTCCAGAGATGTGACATGGAATACCGCGCTACCTTTGTCGTGTCTGCCGCCATGGCCGCAGCAGTTTTGTCCTTCAGTATGCCCGGGTCTGCTCAAACGCAGCAGCCGCCGGCTAAACCCTCTGCGCAGACCCCGATGGCGCCTGCTGACGCTCCGCAAGCGTCCCCCATGGAAGCTCTGCCGGGCGTCACCGAAAAAATGCGCCGCGGCTTGGCCCTGCAGGTCGCCCTCGACCGCGCTGGCTTCTCGCCAGGCGAAATTGACGGCGCTCCCGGGCTGAACACGGAACGTGCGATGAGCGCCTACAAGGCGGCGACGGGGTCGACCGAGTTGAAAGACGGCTACACCAACCCGGTCGTGCCCTACACGGTGAGCCCAGAGGATGCTGCCGGTCCGTTCATTGAGACCATTCCGTCCGACATGATGGACAAATCGAAGTTGCCGTCGCTGGCGTATACGTCCGTGCTTGAACTGCTCGGGGAACGCTTCCACGCCAGCCCGAAATTGCTTCAGAAATTGAATCCCGATGCGCGGTTTGCGGCCGGGGACGTCATCCGCGTCCCGAACGTTGAGCCATTCCTCGCGCCGGGACCCAAGCCTACGGCTGCCCCCACGGACGCGGCGCGGGCCACCGCTGGCGCACCCGCCGCAGCCACTGCTACTCCCGACGCAACGCGTGGCGGAGCGGCGACCACCCGAACCGGCAGTGAAGGGTCAGGCGCGGTCAAGCCCGCCGCTGGCGACCTCACGATTACGGTGACCGATCGCACCAAAACTCTCGAAGTGAAGGACGCGTCAGGCGCGGTTGTGTTTCATGCGCCGGTGACCGTTGGCAGCAAAAACGATCCGCTGCCGGTCGGCGAATGGAAAGTCAACGGGGTCAGCCGTAACCCGAAATTCAACTACAACCCGAAGCTGTTCTGGGATGCCGACCCGACGCACGCCAAGGCCTCAATTCCTGGCGGTCCCAACAACCCTGTTGGCGTGACGTGGATTGATCTCAGCAAGGAACACTACGGCATTCACGGCACACCGGAGCCGGGACGGATCGGCTACAGTGAGTCGCACGGTTGTATCCGGCTGACAAACTGGGACGCCATGCGCCTCGCCGCCATGGTGTCCCCCGGAACGAAGGTGGTCCTGCGATGAAACCTCGGCGCCACCGATTCTTTCGTGAAGATACGGTTGCGCCGTGGGTCACACTGGCGGTCATCATTGGCTTCTGGTGGCTGGGCGCACGCGCGCTTGGGCTCAACGAGGCGGGCAAGGTCCCGAGCGTAGAAACTCCCGTCACGCTTCCGACAGCCTCTTCGTCCACGCCGCCTGG
>JACCSI010000028.1 GCA_013813075.1 Acidobacteriota bacterium
GCTCAGCAGTAACCGGGAATGCAGTAGTTTTCCCGGACTGTCCCGGATAAACAGGTGGTTCGTGCTGCAGATTGGAACAACAGATTACAGATTCGGCCGGTCCTCAGGCCGTGAGCGGGAGCGCGCCGCGGCTCTTACAATTCTTGCGTTGGCAGTGGCTGCCGGACCGGCAGCCTGATGCGAAACTCGGCGCCACCGCCTGCGGAGTTTTGTGCCGAAATCGTACCGTTGTGGCTGACGATGACCTTCTGCACGATCGCCAATCCCAAGCCGGTGCCTTGCGCCTTGGTGGTGAAGAAAGGCTGAAACAGGCGGCTCAGACCTTCGGGCGAAATCCCAGGGCCGCGATCGGTGACGACGATCCGCCACTGTTCAGGACCCTCCGACGCGCCGTCGATCAGAATTGTGGCGCGAGCCCCAGTGGCGGCCGCCGCCTCGACGCTGTTTCGCAACAAGTTGTCGAACGCGCTATGCAACAGCACCTCGTCGCCCTCGATCTCGCCGAAGTCGCCGCGGATTTGCACGGTGGCCTCGCTCGCGAAATCGGCGACGGCACGCAGCACAACCTCGCCGAGATCCGTCCGCGCGACGCTGAGCGGAGCGGGCCGGGCAAATTTCAAGAAGTTGTTCACGACTTCCCCAAGCGAGGCCGTTTCCTCGCGCAAGACCGTGACGTAGGGACGAAACCGCTCCGGCAACGCCTCGGGTTCGATCAGGCGCGCATACCCGTGAATCGTGGCGAGCCCATTGCGGAACTCGTGCGCCAGACCGGCGCTGAGTTCACCGACGCGGGCGAGCGCCTCTTTGAGCTGCAACTGCTCTTCCCGCGCCATGACCGCAGACAAATCGGTGAACAAGCAGATCGCCGCGTCGACCGATCCGGTCGCGGATCGCAGCGGCGAGACGGTTACGCCAAGATGTGCAGGTCCACGGCGGCCGACGAGCGCGATGGTGCGGCGCGAAATCGGCGCACCGGTGTCGAGCGCTTCTTCAATGACCTGGGCGAGCTCGGGCGTCGCGGCGAGCAACTCCCGGTAGTGGCCCTCGTTGGCGTCACTCAAGGCGAGAATCCGGCGCGCCGCGGGATTGACAATGCGCAGCGTGCCTGCGCGACTGACGACCAGCAGCCCCGACGTCAGGCCGGCCACGATCTGTGTGCTCAGGTGTTCCGACGCGTCCGCGCGAGCGGCCGTCGCGCGCTCTTGCGCTTTCAGTTTCTGAATAACTTCGTCTACCGCCGCGGTCAGGAATACGGTGTCACGCTGTTCGGAGAACGTGTGCTTCGTTTGACGGGCGGCAGCGCGCAGTCGGATGACCGAGAACACCAGCACCGAGATCAGCATGACCACCACGGCTGTCAGGCCGAGAAAAACGAGCCCTGCAGGAGTGATATCCGACACCTTCAGAGACCCTCGAAGTAGCCGAGATACCAGGCGAGAATCGGCTCGCCGACGAGCATCGCGATGAATGCGCCGGCTGCGAGGAAGGTGCCGAATGGCAGCGCGTACTGCAACCCACCCCGTTTGCTGGCCATCAGCGCCACGCCGACCAAGGCGCCGCTGAACGAGGACATCACCAGCGTCAGGAGCACGGCGCGCCACCCCAGGAAGGCGCCAATCATCGCCAGCATCTTGACGTCGCCCATGCCGAGGCCTTCCTCGCGCCGCACCAGGTAGTACGCAGCGGCGATGCCGTAGAGGACGCCGGCGCCTACCGCAGCGCCAACGAGCGCGTCGCGGAGCCCTGGTGGTGCCAACACACTACAGGCTAGCCCCACGACAATGCCTGGCAGCGTGATGGCATTCGGCAGGATCTGCAGTTCCAGATCGACCGCAAACAGCACGATCAGAATCCACGTCAAAATGAGGCGGCTCGCCAGCAGTGGGCCGAACGGTGTCAGCGCGACTACCAGCACCGTCAACACAGCGGTGGTCACTTCGACGACGGGGTACCTGATTGAGATGGCCGCGCCACACTGGCCGCATCGGCCGCGCAGGGCGAGGTAACTCGCGACCGGGATGTTGTCGAACCATCGCAGCGGCTTGCCACAACTCCCGCAGTGTGATCCCGGGAACAGCAGCGATTCCCGCTTCGGAATTCGGTAGATGCAGACATTGAGAAAGCTGCCGACAGCCAAACCGATGATCGCGGCGTTGGTCAACGCGAACGGATTGGTCATTGGCGCTGCTCGCGCCGTCC
>JACCSI010000035.1 GCA_013813075.1 Acidobacteriota bacterium
GTCGAATTTCGCGAATTGAGCCCTGCGATCACTTACCGCGGCCGCGGCCCGCGGCGTCCACTACCACTGCCGCCAGGCCGCCGCGGACCGGCCGCCTGACGTTCGCCACGCGGTGGGCCGTCGCGGCGCGGCGTCCCCGGCTGCTGCCGCTGGCGTTTCTGGTCGGCGCGGGCACGCTCCTGTGCCTTGCGCGCGCGAATTTCTGCGATCCGTTGACCGAGCGGCACTTCGAGCGAGCCCTGTTTCGCGGCCTTGTAGTCGAAGTCGGGTAGCGTGACGCGCGGCAATGTGCGCGCAATCGCGCGTTCAATCGCGCGCATGTCGCTTTCTTCCTCGCCCGCAACAAAGGTAAACGCTTCCCCCGTCATTTCCGCCCGTCCCGTCCGGCCGACGCGGTGAATGTAATCTTCGGGCGCCGCCGGCACGTCGAAGTTGACGACATGGCTCAACGCTTCGACGTCGATACCGCGCGCGGCAATGTCGGTGGCGACGAGCACGGGATACCGGCCACTCTTGAATCCCGCCAGCGCCAGCGTTCGTTGCCCCTGCGAGCGATTGCCGTGGATGCGCTCGGCCGCGATACCGTGTCCAACGATGAACTCCGCGAGCCGATTGGCGCGATGCTTGGTTCGCGTGAACACCAACGCCTGCTGGAGAATGCCACGCTGGAGCAGCTGCACGAGCAGCGGCGCCTTGAGATGCTGCGGCACCGGATACACCGCCTGCGTAATGCCGATGGCAGGCGCGGCCTGGCGTTGCAGGTTGATGAGCGTCGGGTTCTTCAACATCTCCTGTGCCAATGCGCCAATCGGCGCCGGCATCGTGGCGCTGAAGAACAAGGTCTGGCGGCGGGTCGGGATGTGGCGCAGGATGCGGCGGATATCCGGAAGAAAGCCCATGTCGAGCATGCGGTCGGCTTCATCCAGCACGAGATACTCGAGACCGGCGAGCTTCGCGTATGCGGCGCGCGCGTGGTCAAGCAGCCGCCCGGGAGTCGCCACCATGATGTCGACGCCGGCGCGAAACGCGTGCTCCTGTGGACCCATGCTGACCCCCCCGTACACGGCTGCTCCGGTCAGGGGCGTGTGCACCGCCAGCGCATTGAAGTCTTCGAGGATCTGCGCGGCAAGCTCGCGCGTCGGCGTCAGGATCAGGGCCCGCGTGGTGCGGCGCGGCTTGTCCATCAAGCGGTGCAGAATCGGGAGGAGAAATGCCGCGGTCTTGCCGCTGCCGGTCTGCGCGCACGCGAGGAGGTCGTGTCCGGCCATGCCGGGCGGAATCGCTTCGGCCTGCACGGGTGTCGGCCTGGTAAATCCCAGTTCTTTGATTCCCTTGAGGAGGTTAGGGTGCAGATGCAGGCTCGTGAACGGCATGAGTCATCATTTCATACCCCTGCCAGGCCGCGAGAAAAGCTCATCGTTCATAGTTCGAGCGCGTAGCGGCGACGTGCGAAGCTTTGGTTCTAGGTCGCGGCGTCGAGCCGGGTCGGTATCTTCAGATGGTGCCGAGCGGAATCCTGATAGGCCTTCGCCAATGCGATCAATTCCAGTTCGGCGAACGGCCTGGCAAAAAAAGTGACGTTGGTCGGTGAGCCGTACTCGCTGAACCCGTTCGGCATGTTCATCGCCGGGTAGCACGCCAGGTTGGCCATGGTCGAATGGCGCTGTCCGGGCCCTTGCGGCCGATTGTCGGCCCCACCCGCCGCTGGCGGGGTCGCTCCCGAGCCGACGGCGGGCGGGCCGGCCGGCTCCACTGCACTCGCGACGCTGCTCGCGTCCGGAGTTGCGCTCACACCCCCGCCTGCACCGCCTGGACCTCTGTTCGTACCAGGTGCCCCGGGATTGTTGTTCGATGCCACGAGATACACATCGAGACCGCGTGTGGCTTCTTCGAGCTTCATCATCATCATCATCCGGACGCGTTGCGCCTGGAGGAATTCGACAGCCGGAATCAAGCGTGCGGTCGGACGGCCGCCGCCGCGCGACTCCTTCATGCGCCCGGTACGCGAGAGCTCATCGAAGTACGCCGCCGACTCGACGTTAATCGCGCTGACGTTCGGAAACGACTCCGGAATCGTCATCGGCACGAACTCGCGCACGCCGAGCGACCTGAGCGTGGCCAGCACGGCTGCAGCGTTGGCTTTGACCAGAGGGTTCGTGATCTCGTCGAACGATTCCCTGATGTAGCCGACGCGGAGCTTTTTGATATCGAGCTGCGAGTTCCAGTTGAACGGCACGTCCGACACACTCATATCGCGATTGTCGGGCCTGGCAATCGCCTGCATCACGATGGCCGCGTCCTCCGCGTAACGCACCAGCGGACCGAGGCGGTCCTGCGTCCATGACAGCGCCATGACCCCATAGCGGCTGATGCGTCCGAAGGTCGGTCGCAGCGCCGGCAGGCCGCAGCGTGCCGCCGGGCTCAGGATCGACCCGCTGGTTTCGCTGCCAATCGCAAACGCCACGCCGCCGGCGGCGGTCGCGGACGCGGGACCGGCCGACGATCCGCTCGACCCCAAGGCAGGGTCCCATGGGCTCTTGGTCTGTCCGCCAAACCAGTTGTCGCCGGCCGCCAGTTCGCCGGTCGTCAGCTTCGCGATCAGCACCGCCCCGGCGTCGCGCAGCATCTCCACGACGCTGGCGTCGTAGTCGAAGATCTGTTCCTTGAAGGCCGGAGAGCCCCAGGTGGTCTTGAAGTTCTTCACCGAGATGATGTCTTTGGCGCCCCAGGGGATGCCGTGCAGCGGTCCCTTGTATTTGCCGGCCGCAATCTCGCTGTCGGCGCGCCTGGCTTCGGCACGCCCGTAGTCGTCGAGAAAGGTGACGACGTTATTCAGCTTGCCGTTGTAGCGGTGCAGCCGGGCGAGATACATCTCGGTCAGGTCGATCGAGCTCACCTGCCGTGTGCGAACGAGCTCCGCGAGGTGGCGCACCGGCCAGAACGCGACCTCCTCAAGACTGGTCGGCCGTGCCAGCGCGGGTGCCGCGCTCAGGCGGAACGGCGTTTTTGTCCTGTTGACCGTGATGCCGGGAACCATCGCACTGAAGTGGAACGGCGGGGAGACGTCCAGAGGGATGCTGATCTTTCGTACGTCGGCGAACTGCGTCAGGTTGCGGTTTGCCGAGTCGACCATCGCCTTGCGGTCGGCCTCGCTGACCTCGATGCCGGAAAGTGCCAGCGCATCGGTGACCATTTCCAGCGTCAGCTTCGAGGCCCCGGCATCCTGCATGCGGGCCCACATAATGCCGGGCGCCAGCGTCGTCCCCAGCCCGATCCCGGCAAAATGCACCATGAATCGTCGTCGTGTTTCGGTCACGTCAAGCATGTCGTTCCCTCGGACGCGAAGTATTGCCCAGATGGACCCTTGTCAATCAAGACATCGTTGCGATCAGAGCATCAGCACTGCCGTTCTTCAGTGATCCGTTGTTCTGAAGGCCGCCGGCGGAGGCCGCTGGCGATGCGGAACAAAGGGAACGGGTCGTGTGGCGCACGTGTTACGTTCTGAAGGACATGGCCGTCTGGGGCCGCACTCGCATCCTCGTGGCTGATGATCAGCCGGACGTGCTCGAAGCCATCCGGCTACTGCTCTCGCAACACGACTTCTCGCTGCAGCTCGTCACCTCACCCGTCATTGCCATGGCGCAGCTTCGGGCTGAACCCTGGGACCTGCTGTTGATGGACCTCAACTACTCACGGGACACGACCTCCGGCCAGGAGGGGCTACAACTGCTCAAGGACGTGCGCGCGGTTGACGCGGTGCTGCCGATTGTCGTGATGACCGGATGGGGCAACATCGAGCTTGCCGTGGAGGCGATGCGCGCCGGCGCCCAGAGTTTCGTGCAGAAGCCCTGGGACAACGCCGACCTCGTGCAGGTGTTGCAGCGCGAGGTGGCGCACGGCCGCGGGCGGCGCGAGCAGAGCGAGCACCACCAGCGCGAAGAACGCGACGCGCGGCTGATTCAACGTGCGTTGTTGCCCGACTCGCTCCCCCACAGCGCCCGCTTTCAGGTCGCCGGCGCCTGGGAGCCCGCGAGCGGCTTCGGCGGCGACTGTTACGACGCATTCACGTTTGGTCCCGATAGTTTGGGTCTCTCGATTGCGGACGTCGCCGGCAAAGGCTTGCCGGCCGCACTGCTGATGTCGAGCCTGCAGGCCGCCGTCCGCGCGTTTGCGCTCGAGTCGTCGCCACCAGAGTCGATTTGCACGAGTGTCAACCGGTTGTTGTGCGGGCATATGATCGCCGGCCGCTTTGTGACGCTGTGCTATCTGCGTCTCGATGCGGTGCGGGGAACGATTAGTTACGCCAACGCCGGACACAACCCGCCGCTGCTCGCCCGTGCGAATGGTGATGTCGAACGTCTCACCTCGAGCGGCACGGTGTTGGGCGTGTTCCCGGACACCGAATATTGGGGCGCCGAGGTGGCCCTCCAGCACGGCGATCGCTTGTTGTTATACACAGATGGCATCACCGAGGCGCGCGACGCGCAGGATGACGAGTTCGGCGAGGACCGCCTAACCGCCGCGCTGATCCGTCATCGCCACCTCGACGCGGTTTCGGTCCACGCCGCTGTGCTCGCGGAGGTCACCTCGTTTCTTGCGGGCCGCGGTTTTCAGGACGATGCGACCATGCTGGCGGTGGCGGTGACATGAGCCGAGACTTTCGCCTGACGTATAGCAGTTCCCTTGCACCGTCGTTGGATGACGAGCGATCAGACTCGGCCAGGCGGGTTAACGAGCAACTGCGACCGTTTCCGGCGGAGTGACCCGCTACTTGAAAAGGATGTCTTCAAAAAATTTCAGGGCGCGCGCGTCTTTCGTCTGACCGAGCCAGAACATCGCCTGTTTGCGGACGGCCGGGTTGGCGTTTGTACGCGCGACATCGATCAGCCGTGGCACCCCTTCATCCCGTGGCAATTGGCTCAACGCAAACACCGCACGCTTTTTCACATCGGTCTCCGGATCGCGCGCGATCGCGTCGGTGATGGCGCCGACCGCCTTGTCGCCGGCGCGCTGGGCCAGCCAGAACAGCGCCTGGCCGCGAATCTGGGGGGTGGCGCCGGCGCGTGCAGCGGTCAGCAATCGATCCAGGGCGGTCGGCTCCTGGTGCATCCCGAGCGCCGCAAGCGCGGAGTCGGCAAGGCGGGTGGACACAGTCGCATTGATGAAGCCAGCGAGCACGGCGACGCTCTCGACAGGCGAAACGGCGTTCAGCCAATGGACCGTCAGCCCGCCGGCGTCGAGTGCGCAATCGTCCGAGAACATCCTGATGCGCGTCACCGCGCCGGCCTCGAGTCGATAGAGCAGCTGCACCATCCCGCTGCCTTCGAGCGGCACCGGGTTGGTGGTGCCGACTGACGCGCACATGTGGTGCTCGCCGTCTCGCGCCGGCACGGTGTAGCCGACCCACGCCGCGCCCGCTCGCGCCAGCCCCTCGAGCGACGCGCGGGTAAGAGCGCCCGAAATCACCGCCTGCCGCAGCTCGCCGTTGGTCACCCGCGGTTGCGCCTCCGCGGGATTCGCGCACAGCGCAACGATAGCCAGACACAGAATTGTTCTCACGGCGTCCCCCGCACCTTGATCGTCGAACTTTGAACTTCGCACTTCGAACTTTGAACTACTTGTTCAGAATCTCCATCAGGTAGTCCAGCGCCACCTTTGACCGCATCAACGAGAGTCGGCTGACCAGTTCCTTACGCATCTGCGGATCGGTCTCTTTGCGGGCAATGGCGACGAGCTGCTCGGCGTTGTTCTGATGGAAGAAGCCCTGGACGATGGTTTTGCGCGTTTCCAGGTCTTTTTCGTTGGTGTAGAGCGCCGTCAACGCGTCGCCGGTCTTCGACGAGCCCATCAGCCCGAGGTTGCGGATTGCGGCGCGACGTAATTCGATGTTCGGCTCCGAATTGGCAAGTTCGACGAGCCGCGTGGCGTTGCCGCCGACGAACATCGCCTGGATGATGCGCTTCTTGACGTCGGCGGTCTGTTCTTTCTGATAGAGCTGCCACAGCTCGTCGTGCGCGCCCATCACGCCCAGTTGCTGCACCGCCTCGGCACGCAGTTCGGCCGACCCTTCAGCGCTCGCCGCGGCGAGGACCCGCGCGCGGTCTCCAGAGACGGCAAACGCGCGCAGAATCCGGCGTTTGATGTCGACATCCGGTGACGCCTCGTAGACCTGCGCGAGCAGGTCGCGATTCTCGCGGCCGCCGTGTATACCCAGGTACTGGATCGCCTTGCGTTGCAAATCCGGATTGGTTCCACCCTTTGCGGCGTTGGCGAGCACCTGCCGCGCACGTGGCGAATGACTCTGCGCCAGGACGAACAACGCGCGTTCCTTCAGGCGTGGCGACTGCGCTCCCGAGAGAATCTTCTCGAGCATCGGCACCGCCTGCTCGGGATCCGAATGCTGCAGACCCTGCAGGGCGAGCAGCTTCAGTTCCTCGTCGGCCTCGGCTTCCGGTCGTACCGCCTGTCCGGAGCTCTGACGCACCTGCAGTGCAAGGGCCTTGGCGTCGTTGATCCACTTGCTGGCTGGATACGCTTTGACCAGCTCGGACGCGGCCGCCAACGCTTCCGCTTTCTGCCCGAGCCGATCGAGCGCATACGCACGCCAATACATGGCGGCGTCCGATCGAGTGGACTTTTCCTGTGCCACCACCGTGAATCGCTCGACCGCCCGCTGCCAACGTCCTTCTTCGAGCGCTTCCTGGCCCTCTTCGTACATCCGCTCTTCGCGATCGCGGCGGGCGGCATCACGTGCTGCCTCGCGTGCCTGCCACTCCAGGGCGTCGACGCGCGCGCTACGCTCCTGTGGAACTGCCCTGGCAGGTGACGACGAGAGCAGCCCTGTCAGGGCCAGCGCTGCAGCAACAACGGTCTCAATAGGCATCATGATGTGCTCCCGGGAAGCAAAGACTGGCGTTCGCGCTCGCGCATCTCCGAGTGCACGACGCGGACCTTGAATAACACGCCACGCGAGGCGATCCTGGCGCGCAGCGCCTCGAGGTCGTTCCTGGTGGCGTCCTGCGGGGTATTGGCG
>JACCSI010000008.1 GCA_013813075.1 Acidobacteriota bacterium
ACGATGCGTCCGCCGACGTGGACCATGTCTTTGCGGATGCCGGCGTACTCCTCACCGTCGCGTCCCAGTCGGATGGTGATCGGACCACGGATATGGCGACGGTCGTACAACCCGTAGGGCAGCTGAAATTCGACCGAGCACCAATTGATGACGTCCACCAGCGAGTTGACCCGCGGCAACGACTGGTTCTTGCGGACTCGGCGCAATAGCGCCTCGTTCGATGGACGGGTCTTGGTCGGGTCGATGCCAACCCGCTTATACATCGTCCGCACCGACGCCGACTCCTCCGGCGGGTGCAACCGCACTTTCCGTTCGGCGTCGGCGAGCAGGGGATCGAGCCGCGTGTCGCGCTCCACCACGGTGGCGGCGTTCCACCACAACACGCCCGGGCGGACAATGCCGGCGAGCTCGGGGGCGCGTGTGAATGACTCGGGCGTCACAACCAATGATTGTATCGTCGGACTCGCTCGCGCGACTGCCAACGCTGTGACTCTTCGACCCGTCTAAGCTCGCATGGTTCAGGATCTTCGCTACGCCATTCGTGCGCTGTTGAGGGCGCCGGGATACACCCTGGTCGCCCTCGCGGCGCTCGCGCTCGGCATCGGGGCCACCACGGCCATCTTCAGTTTCGTAGATGTGATGCTGCTGCGACCGCTGCCATACCCGCACGCCGAGCGTTTATATGTGCCTGTCAGCATCAACCATGCCCGCGGCCTCGACCGAGCCAGCGTCGGCTTCGCCGACTACGAGGATTGGCAGCGCGAGACTGACATTTTTGACGCCGTGGCGATCATGCAACCGGCGACTGCCACGGTGACCAGTGCCGCGGCCGACCCGGAGCGGGCGAGCGCCCTCCATGTGTCGCCGGACTTCTTTCAACTGGTGGCCGTGCGCCCGCTTGCCGGCCGCGGCCTTGTGCCGGCCGACCATGCGGCGGACGCGCCGCGGGTGACGGTCATCGGGTATGCACTTTGGCAGCGGCGCTTTGGCGGAGCCCCGGGCGCCCTGGGACGAGATCTGCGCATCGGCAGCGTACCCCATCAGATTGTCGGCATCCTCGCCCCTCGGGCGATTTACCCCGAGGAGACGCAGTTGTTTTTGCCGCTTCGTCCGTCGCTCTTCACCGACGAGGACCGCACTCGGCGAGACAATCTGATCTTTCAAAGCCTGGCACGGCTGGCCAATGGCGCAACGCGACAGCAGGCCGATGCGCGCCTGCAGGCCATCGCGGCACGGGTCGAACAGAACAATCCAGCGTCGCGGAAGGGGTGGACGAACGGGGTCCTGCCTCTACGCGATTACGTCGTCGAGCCCGAGCTCAAAGTCGCCTTGTACGTGCTGCTGGCCGCCGTCGGCGCGGTCCTGCTGATCGCGTGCGCGAACCTCGCCAACCTCACTCTGGTTCGCGGCGCCGGTCGCGCTCGGGAGATGGGCCTGCGCCTCGCCGTGGGCGCCAGCCGCGGACGGCTGATTCGACAACTTGCGGCCGAAGCCCTGGTGCTCAGTCTCGCGGGTGGCCTGCTCGGTGTCGGCGTCGCGGCCCTTTCCGTGCACGGGCTGTCCGCCATCGTCCCACCGGACGCGCCATTCATCGAGCATGTCACCCTGGATGCCCGCGTCATGCTGGCCACGGCTGGCGTCACGCTGTTCACGGTGCTGATGATCGGACTGCTGCCGGCACTGAGTACGACTGGCGTCCACGTCAGCGCCGCAGTGAAAGAAGGCGGACGCGGCACCACCCAGGGCCGCAGAACGTCGCGCCTGCGCGGCGCCCTGGTCGTCGCCGAAGTCGCGATGGCAGTGGTGCTGCTCGTGACCGCGGGATTGCTGGTGCGAAGCTTGAGTCGTCTTACCAGCTCGTCTACCGGCGCGGATATCGACCGGGTGCTGGCGGCGGCGATTGGTGTTCCGGGCGCCCGCTACACGCCGGCACAGCGCACGGATTTTTTTCACACACTGACGACGCGCCTCGCCTCCGAGCCTGGTGTCGAGTCAGCTACAGCGACGTCGTACCTGCCCGCCGGTGGCGGCGGATTCGACCTTGGGCGTGTCTTCCTCGCAGAAGGACAGCCGGAGCCGCCGTCAACCAGTGACGTCGCCGCGATGTGGACCGTGATTACATCTGGCTACTTCCGCACGCTCGGCATTCCCCTGCTTCGTGGTCGTCCCTTTGCAGACCGCGATCGGGGCGATTCCGCACCCGTCACGATTGTCAGCGCATCGTTTGCCGCGGCCATGTTCCCCGGTCAGGACCCGATCGGACGGCGCGTGCGATCGTGGCGTGACGAGAACGTCTATCGCGAGATCGTCGGGGTCGCGGCCGACGTCGCGGTCTCGAGCCTCTCGGACCGCGAACGCAACATTGTCTATGTTCCGCATTCCCAACAAGGTTGGGGCGCCATGACCGTCGCGCTACGTGCCGCGTCAGGACCGCCTGAACTCCTGACCCCCACGCTGCGTCGGGTCGTCAGCTCGATGGACCCCGAGTTGGCCCTGTCGAACGTCGGCACGATGCAAGTCTTCGCACGGAACTCGATTGCGCGCGAGCGGCTCAGCGCGTCCCTGTTGAGTGTGCTCGCCATACTCGCACTGGCCCTGGCCGTCCTCGGGGTCTACGGCGTCATGAGCTATTCCGTCCATCTGCGGCGACAGGAGATGGGTGTGCGTCTGGCGCTGGGCGCGGCGCCACGCGACCTTTACCGACTCGTACTGGGTCGAGGAGTGGGCCTGACCGCTCTTGGATTGGTGATAGGTCTGGCCGGCGCACTTGCGACCAGTCAGCTCTTGAAAAGTCTGCTCTATGAAACCAGCGCCTTTGACCCACTGGCGTTTGGCGGCATGACGCTGGTGTTGACTCTTGCGGCATCCGTAGCGTGCGTCCTTCCGGCTCGACGCGCGTCGACAGCAGATCCGCTACTGGCTCTGCGAAGTGAGTAGTCCAGCGGAACAACCGCGGCTGGAGGACGAGGTCGGTGCACAGGCAGACGTCGCGCGAGGGCCTTCGCCCGCTATCTCGCCTGTGGCACACTGCTAGCCACATGATCGATTTCGTCTTGAACTTCGATGAGCATCTGACCGGATTCGTTCGGGACTACGGCACACTCACCTACGGCATCCTGTTCGCCATCATCTTCGCCGAAACCGGCCTGGTCGTCACCCCTTTCCTGCCCGGGGATTCACTGCTCTTCGCAGCCGGCGCGCTGGCCGCGACCGGCACCCTGTCGCTCGAAGTCGTCGTGGTCACGCTGATCATCGCCGCGGTGATCGGCGACGCGGTGAACTATGCCGTTGGCCGACGCCTGGCGCACACCTTCCTGGACGAGGTGCCGGACACTGGCTGGATTTACCGGGTCGTCAAACGTGAGCATGTGCTCCGCGCCCACGAGTTCTTCGAAAAGCACGGCGGCAAGGCCGTCGTGCTCGCGCGATTCGTGCCGATCGTCCGCACCTTTGTGCCGTTTGTCGCAGGTGGCGCGAAGATGACCTACCGGACGTTCGCCATGTACAACATTTTTGGCGCCGTTCTGTGGGTGGGCATTTGTGCCGGCGCGGGCTATCTGTTCGGCAACATTCCGATCGTGAAAAAGAACTTCGAGCTCGTGGTGCTCGGCATCATCGGTATCTCGCTCATTCCCCTCGTGATCGAAGTCATCAAATCGTGGCGCCGTTCAGCCGCAGAACGCGCCTGAGTCGATCGGGCCGCGTGCAAGTGCATCGACGGGCCATCCGAACGCCCTAGGCTCTTGCCGCTTCGGCCTCGACCAGCGGCGCGATGATGGCTTTCACACGACTGGCCAGCGCGCGCACCTCGCGGATGTTTGGCTCGGCCGCGGCCACGGTCGGTATGGGATCGTGGACGGTGAGTTCCACCTCACCAGGGCACGTCATCAAGCGGCCCTTTTTCATCACGTGGCGGCTGCCGGCGACGGAGATCGGGACAATCGCCAGACCCGCCTGCACCGCCGGGTAAAGACTCCCGGCCTTGAAGGCGCCGATGTACCCGGTTTCGCTGCGCGTGCCTTCGGGAAAGACCACGAGCGACAGCCCCTTCGACGTCAGCGCATTCGCCCAGTTGAAGACGCCGCGCGGGTCGGGTTTCTTTCGGTTGACAAGCAGGTGACCGCTGCGACGCAAATGCCAGCCCAGAAAGGGAAACCTGCCGAGCGAATCCTTGGCGATGATGCGCAGCTGGTACGGCAATGACGCGAAGACGACCGGAATGTCGTAAATGCTCTGGTGGTTAGCGACAAACACGTAGGTCTTGCCGGGCTCGAGGCGATCAAGGCCGCGAACGTGAATCCGCACACCGGTGGTCGCGAGAATCAGCCACGACCACGCGCGCGCGCAGCGATGGGCGAAGTAACCACGCGTGTCAAACAGGCTCGATGCCAGCGACAACGTGCCGAGCACCACCGTGTAGACCGTAATCGCCGGAATCAGCCAGAAGACCGTGCGCCACCAATGAAATCGCGCAATGGGAGAGTGGCGAGATCGGGTGATTGGCGTAGCCGTCACTTGCCCGTGGCGGGCGGCGCGATGACGATTGGCGTCACCGGACCGGTCGGCGACGCCGCCTGCGCCGGCTGGATGTGGCGTGCCGATCGTCGTGGCTCCGGCTCCGTGGTCGTGCTCGACGGGCTGCCCTGCGCGGCGAGGTTTGGATCGATGTAGCGCCCGAAGATCATCTTGCCGGCCGTGGTCTGCAGGACGCTGGTCACGACCACGTCGATCGTCTTGCTGATCATCTTGCGGGCATTGTCGACGACGACCATCGTGCCATCATCGAGATACGCGACGCCCTGGTTGTATTCCTTGCCTTCCTTGAGGATGAAGACCTTCATGATCTCCCCTGGCAGGACGACCGGCTTCAACGCGTTGGCCAGTTCGTTGATGTTGAGGACATCGACGCCGCGCAACTGCGCGACTTTGTTGAGATTGAAATCGTTGGTCACGATCTTGCCCTGGAGCGTGCGTGCCAGCTCGATCAGCTTCAGGTCCACCTCGCGCACCTCTGGATAGTCCATGTCGGAAATCGTCACCTCGACTCCGGACATCTTCTGGACTTTCTGCAGAATATCGAGACCCCGGCGGCCGCGATTGCGCTTCATCGAGTCGGAAGAGTCGGCCACCAGCTGCAGCTCTTTCAGCACGAACTGCGGGATGACCAGCGTGCCGTCGATGAATCCGGTGTCGCACAGGTCGGCGATGCGACCGTCGATGATGACCGAGGTGTCGAGAATCTTGTAGCGACGCTGCGGACCCGACGCCCGAAACAAGCCGACGAGCCGAGACGGCTCGAGCCACTCACCCTTCCGGCCCCCGATCATCAGACCCAGGTACGGCAGCACCAGAAGCAGGAACGCGTCGAGGAATGCGACCCGGCCGTCTCGGTGGTCCGCCCAGAAGAGCGCGGCGCCAATTCCCACCGCCATCGCAAGTCCGATCGCGCCGCCCAGCAGCGCGCCGAGGAGGCGGGTGACGGCCAGATCGCGAAGCAGCCATTCAAAGAGAACGGCAACGCCTGCGAGCGCGAGGCCGAAGAGCACATTTACGAGCGGATCGGGACCGACTGGGCGGAGCAGAAACGCTGTCGATACGACGGCGGCCATAAACAACAGGCGCGCCAGCAGGAACCAAGCCATTGAACATCGCTCCGGTATGACATTGTTATGACAATGAACAGTAGACCGCAGGCCCGGTCAGGTCAAGCAAGGAGCGCGTCGAGGGCCTCCCCCACATGCCGCACGCCAATGAGCTCGGCGCGCGTCATGTCAGTCTGTGGGGCCAGGTCGCCATCGACGTTTGCGGACGGCAGCACGATGCGCGTGAAGCCCATCTGCTCGGCCTCGCGAATGCGAAGGCCGGCCTGTGGCACGCCACGAACTTCGCCGCCGAGCCCCACTTCGCCGAAGACCGCTGTGGCGGCCATCACCGGACGATTGCGAACGCTGGATGCCACCGCGGACACGATGGCCAAATCCGCTGCCGGCTCGTCGATAGTCATCCCACCGGCGATATTGACGAACACATCGTCGGTCACCAGATGAAGCCCCGCCCGCTTCTCCAGGACCGCGAGGAGCAACGACAAGCGGCTTTGATCAATACCGACCGCCATCCGCTTCGCCATCCCGTATGACGTCGTGCTCGCCAGCGCCTGCACTTCCACGAGGATCGGCCGCGAGCCTTCGACCGAGCACAGCACCGCCGAGCCGGGGGTGGCGACCGGGCGCTCGGCCAGAAACAACGCCGACGGATTGGCGACCGGCTTCAGCCCCACGCCGGTCATCTCGAAGACGCCCAGCTCACTGATGGCACCAAACCGGTTTTTGACCGCGCGCACGACGCGATGCGAGTGATGGCGTTCGCCTTCAAAGTAGAGGACCGTATCGACAACGTGCTCCAGGGCTTTGGGACCAGCCAGGTTGCCGTCCTTGGTCACGTGGCCGACGAGGAACGTCGGAATGTTGTGCCCTTTGGCCATGAACAAGAACTGCGTCGCCGCCTCCCGCACCTGGCCAATGCTGCCCGGGGCCGATTGGAACTTCAACGAGAACACCGTTTGCACCGAATCGACAACGAGCAGCTTGGGGCGAACGCGGCCGACTTCCTCGAGAATGCTTTCGATGCACGTTTCGGCAAGCAGATAGAGCGGCGCATCGCCAATACCAAGCCGATCGCCTCTCGACTTGATCTGGTGCTCCGACTCTTCACCCGACGCGTACAGCACCGTGCCGACGGTCTGCGCAAAGAGTGCGGCGGCCTGCAGCAGCAGCGTTGACTTGCCGATGCCGGGTTCGCCCCCAAGCAGCACCAGGGATCCAGGGACGATTCCGCCGCCGAGGACGCGGTCGAACTCGCCAATGCCACTCGGAATGCGCTCGGCCGAAGACGCCTCAATGTCGGCATAGCGCTTGGCTCCTGCGGCCGCGGAACCGGGCAGCGCATAACGATGGCCGACCGCCGACGCCGCTCCGGGACCGGTCTCGGCCGCGCGTTCTTCGACCAGCGAATTCCACGCGCCGCAGTCGCTGCAGCGGCCTTGCCACTTTGGCGCCTGCGCACCGCAGTCCTGACAGACGAATACCGGCTTCGGTTGCTTCATCGGTTCACGTTCTAACGGCTGCCACGTACGAGCCACAGAGACGCGGAGGCCACAGCGACACTTACAGAGAGTGTAGATCCATGATCTCTAGCTCTTTTGATCTTTCGTTGGCGCCGCCTCACAGAAATGTGGCGTCACCAGATCTCTGCGTGCCATGCTGTGTGCGAGGTGGCAGTGGGTCGTGGGGGCTCAGCGATAAGTACGGTGCACGCGGGCGCCGAGGCGGCACAACACTTCATAGGGAATCGTTGAGATTGCCGCAGCCATCTCGCGCGCATCGAGAGTTTGAATGGCGCTCTCGCCTTGAGAGCCCAGAAACACCACTTCATCTCCGGGATTGACTTCGTCAATCTCTGTCACGTCGGGCGTCAGGATGTCCATGC
>JACCSI010000048.1 GCA_013813075.1 Acidobacteriota bacterium
TTGATGCGGCGTGAAGCGGCGAGTGGAACGCTCGCCGACGCCGGGTACGTTGCGGTGCGCGATCATGCACTGCCACTGGTGCGCGACATCATCGAGGGACTGCTGGTCGCACAGAAACTCGATGCGATCGTGTATCCGACATCGTCTCGCCGGCCGGCGCTCATTGCGGCGCCTCCGGAGGTGCCTGGCGGCGCATCCACCTCGGCCTCGAATCTGGCCAACCTCTCGGGATACCCCGACTTGATCGTGCCGGCCGGCTTCACGACCGACGATCTACCAGTAGGACTGTCGTTCCTCGGCACCGCGTTCAGCGAAGCGAAGCTGCTGGCACTGGGCTTCAGTTTCGAGCAGGCCTCGAGAGCCCGCCGCCTGCCCATTCACACGCCGCGATTGCCCGGCGAAAGCGTGACGCTTCCCTGATGACGTGAGACGAATGATGTGATGGTACGGAGTCTCACGCTGCTGTTGGCGCTGGGCGCGAGCGCAGTCGCCAAGCCGGTCGATGCGGATCCGATGTATGCGCACCTGCGGATCATTGCACCCGCCGGCCCGGGCGGTGGGTGGGACCAGACAGCGCGCGCGATGCAGCAGGTGCTGCAGCAATCGGACATTGTCGAAACCGCGTCAGTCGAGAACATCCCGGGGGCGGCCGGGACAATCGGTCTGGCGCGGCTCCTCGGCGCTGAGCGTGGCAAAGGGGATGTCACGATGGTGTCGGGGCTCATCATGCTCGGCGCCATCGCCTCCTACCACTCGCCAGTCACGCTGCGCGACGTGACCCCGATTGCGCGCCTAACCGGCGAGTACGAAGTGGTCGTGGTACCCGCCGCGTCACCATATCGCACACTCACCGACCTGCTCGACGCCTTTCGAGCGCGGCCGGAGTCGATCGCGTGGGCTGGTGGTTCGGCCGGCGGCACCGACCAGATCTTAGCGGGCCTGATCGCCGACGCGGTCGGCGTCTCGCCGCGCCGCGTCAACTATGTGGCGTTCGCGGGCGGCGGCGAGTCGATGGCGGCAGTTCTCGGGGGGCAAGTGACCGCTGGCATCAGCGGCCTGGGCGAGTTCGCGCCGCAGATCGCCGCAGGCACTGTACGAGTCCTCGCGATTTCCAGTGACGCGCGACTGCCGGACGTCCAGGCGCCGACGCTGCGCGAGCAGGGCGTGGAGGTGGTGCTCGAGAACTGGCGCTCGCTGGTGGGACCTCCAGGCATGGGCGTCGAGGATCGTGCCCGGCTCGACCGAGCGGTCGCCGCCATGGTGAGCTCGACGGCGTGGCAACAGATGCTACGCCGCTACGGCTGGAGCGACCGCTACCTTGCGGGCGCTGCGTTTGCACGTTTCGTCTTGGACGAAGAAGCCCGCGTCGCATCGATTCTCGACAAGCTCGGCGTCGTCGCCGCCCCAACCGCGGGGCCGGCGTCGGTTGGCTTCTATCCGATCTTCGTCCTCGCCGGCTTTGCACTGTGCGTCATCAGTCTCACGCTGAGCGCGGTCGGCGCGCGTCGCGATGCTGACAGATCACCCCTGGACCGCGCGGCTGCCGACGCAGAGGATAGACCGTCGCAATTTCGTGCGGTCAGCTTGATCGCGCTGGGCATCGCCATGAACGTTTTGCTCCTCGAGCGCGCCGGTTTCGTTGTCGCGTCCGTCCCGCTCTTCTGGTTGACCGCGCGCGCGTTCGACGGGCAGCATCCCCGGCGCGACGTGATCGTCGCGGTCGCCCTCTCGCTCGGCACCTATCTTCTCTTTGCGCGGCTCCTGCAGGTGTCTCTGCCGGCCGGCGTACTTGCCCCCTGGCTGTAGCGGTATCTCATGGACACGATGCACGCCCTCGGGCAGGGCTTCGCCGGCGCCATGACCATACCGCACTTGTGGTGGGCGCTGGCCGGCGTCACGCTCGGTACCGCAGTTGGCGTCCTCCCCGGCATTGGACCGGCGATGACGGTGGCGTTGTTGCTGCCGGTTACCTTCACGCTCGATCCGTTGAGCGCATTCATCATGTTCGGTGGGATCTACTACGGCGCGATGTACGGCGGTTCCACGACGAGCATCCTGCTCAGTACGCCCGGAGAGACGGCCTCGATGATCACGGCCATCGACGGCCACATGATGGCGCGACAGGGACGGGCGTCAGCGGCGCTGGCGACAGCGGCTGTGGGTTCGTTTGTCGCGGGCACGCTCGCGACCATCGCGTTGAGCTTCACTGCACCGCTCCTCGCATCGGTTGCTCTTCGCTTCGGACCCGCGGAGTATTTCGTGCTCTCCATCGTGGCCTTTACTGCAATCACCGGGGTCATTGGCACGTCAGTCGTCCGCGGTCTGATCAGCCTGTTCCTGGGGCTGTTGCTCGGACTCATCGGCATCGATCCGCTCACCGGTGTCGCGCGGTTTTCGTTGGGGCTGCCTCAGTTACTCGATGGCATTGACGTGATGATTCTCGTGATCGGGCTATTCGCCGTCGGCGAGACACTTTTCCAGGCGTGGCGCCACGGACGGGACGAACCGCACGTCGTGCCACTGCACGACTTCAGCGGGATGAGCCGCGAGGACTGGCGACGGTCGTGGAAACCGTGGCTGCGCGGCACGGCCATTGGTTTTCCGCTGGGTGTGCTGCCGTGCGGCGGCGCCGAGATTCCGACGTTTCTGTCGTACATGGTGGAGAAGCGCATCAGCAAACACCCGGAGGAGTTCGGCCGGGGCGCGATCGAGGGAGTGGCTGGTCCTGAAGCCGCCAACAACGCCTCGGCCGCGGGCGTGCTCGTGCCTTTGCTGACATTGGGCTTGCCATCGTCCGCGACGGCCGCAGTGCTGCTGACCGCTTTTCAGCAATACGGACTGCAACCAGGTCCGTTGCTCTTCGCCGCAAGACCCGATCTCGTGTGGACGCTGATCGCCAGCCTCTATCTCGGCAACGTCATGCTGCTGGTGCTGAATCTGCCGCTCGCGCGAATGTGGGCGCGCATCATGCTCGTGCCGCGATCGCTGCTGTTCGCGAGCATCCTGGTGATGGCGTCGATCGGCACCTACAGTCTGAACCGATCGGTGTTGGATCTCATATTGCTGTATGCCGTGGGCGCGATCGGCTGCGCCATGCGCGTGTACAACATTCCGCTGGCGCCTGCCGCGCTCGGTCTTATTCTGGGACCGATGGCCGAACAACATTTTCGACGGGCCGTGGCCATCGCCGAAGGCGACTACTTCGTCTTCCTCTCACGCCCACTGTCGGCAACACTGGTGATAGTGGCCGCGATCCTGTTGTGTGCGCCATTGTGGTTACGGCGTCGAGCGACTGCCTCGCCTTGATTATGCGCATTGTCAGCTCGCACGGCGGCTGTCGACACGCGCGAGCTCAACCTTCACTCCTTCGGCGATGAGTTCGCGGACTGAGTGGCCTTCGTATGGTCGACGAACTCACGGTACGCTGTCTGGGGTCGTCCGGACGAGTTCAGAAATCAGGCGTGTGTCCCGCTCGCCCTTATGGCGACGCGCCAGGAGCGCGTATCGATATGGGTGCGCGTGCGTGGCGTCTTTCGCATAGGCTTCGGACGCCACCTCCTGCCACTCGGCCTGCTCGAACGCCGGCATGAACGTGTCGCCCTGCGGCTCGGCATCGACCACGGTGAGGTGAAGGCGATCGGCAGTGGGCAATGCTTCGCGGAAGATCTCGGCGCCGCCAATCACGAAGATGTCATCGTCTCTAACCGCTGCGCTGATGGCATCCGTCAACGAGTGCGCGACGATGGCGCCGGGCACGGTGTAGTGGCGCTGGCGCGTCACGATGACCGTCGTGCGTCCAGGGAGGAGTCGGCCGATCGACTCGTACGTCTTGCGCCCCATGACGATGTGATGCCCCATGGTGAGGCGCTTGAACATTTTCAGCTCGTTGGGAAGATGCCAGGGAATGCGATTGCCGGCGCCGATGACGCCGTTTGTCGCCATGGCGACGATCAACGAAATGCGCGGCATCGTTTCTGTTTTCTGCACCGCCACCCCACCTTAGATGCCCGTCAATCCCTCGCGGGACCCACTCAAACGCTGTCCACCAAGCCAGTGACGCTACACCGCGACCGGCGCCTTGATCGCAGGATGAGGGTCGTAGCCTTCGAGCGTGAAGTTCTCGAAGCGGAAGTCGAACAGGTTTCGAATCTCAGGACTGAGCTTCATGACCGGCAACCGCCGCGGCTGTCGCGTCAACTGCTCGCGCGCCTGATCGAGGTGGTTGAGATACAGGTGCGTGTCGCCAAAAGTGTGGACGAAGTCGCCGGGCGTCAGGTCGCAGACCTGCGCCACCATCATCGTGAGGAGCGCATAGGACGCGATGTTGAACGGCACGCCCAGGAAGACGTCAGCGCTCCGCTGATAGAGCTGGCAGGACAAGCGCCCCTCGGCCACGTAGAACTGGAAGAAGGCGTGACAGGGCATCAACGCCATGCGGTCGAGATCAGCCACATTCCAGGCGGACACGATGAGGCGCCGTGAATCGGGGTGGCGTTTGAGCTCGGCGATCACGTTCGAGATCTGGTCGATGTGGCGGCCGTCGGGCGCGGGCCATGCGCGCCATTGATAGCCGTAGACGGGTCCGAGCTCACCGTTGGCGTCGGCCCACTCGTTCCAGATGGTGACGCCGTTGTCCTGCAGGTACCTGGTGTTGGTCTCGCCTTTCAGGAACCACAGCAACTCGTGCACGATCGATTTCGTATGCAGCTTCTTCGTCGTCACCACCGGAAAGCCGTCGGCGAGGTCGAACCGCAGTTGCGCCCCGAAGACACTGAGCGTGCCGGTGCCGGTGCGGTCGCTTTTGCGCACACCATGCTGCAGGACGGAGTTCATCAGATCGAGATAGGCCCGCATTGATCCACAGAATACGATGCACGGAAGCCTCCGAACACACAGAAAGCCGCCGCTTCGGTGTTATCCTGTGGGCTCATGTCGAACCGCTGGTTTCGGTTCGTAATTGCTGTTCTCGCACTGGGTGCGGCCGGCGCGGCCGGCTATCGTATTTCTCAGCAGGAACAGCGCGTCACCGCCGACGTGGTGGCAGCACGAACAAGCGATCGGGCGGCCGAGTCCGCCGCAAGTACAATTTCCGAACTCAAGGCGGCGCTCCACGCCTACGTGGCCCAGGGACAGGGCTACGCGTTCTGGACCGCGCGCGCCGGCATGCTAGTCGACCGCCTCCGTG